>NZ_JBBCIR010000016.1:0-56581 GCF_037189885.1 Paludisphaera sp. | reverse complement strand
GGCCGGCCGCGCGGCCGGCCCCGCGAACGACGCGGCCATGGTCGAATATCGCCGACCGCCTCCGCGGTCTTCCCGAGGGAGCCAAGGGCATCTCATGAATCACTACTACATTTCCGCCGCGCGGGGCAGCGATTCGGCCGGAGACGGCTCCGCGACGAGTCCGTGGAGTACGGACCGTCGCGGATATCAAGTCGTCCGCGGTGATCGCGAGCGGAGGGATCGCCCTCGGCGGAGCCGGCCGCCCCGCCAACACCGGGATCGTCTATCGCATCTACTCCAACGGAGGCCACGGGCCGATCGACTACGAGTCGCCGCTCGCGGAGGCGCCCGGGCTGGAATGGACCAGCCAGGCCTTGCCGGCCGGGTCGTCCTTCCGATTCGCGGCGCGAGCCCACGACCCCGTCACCGGCCTCCAGGACGGGAACCTCGACGCGACGGCCTCCCTCGTCATCGACGCGGGGGGGCGGGACGCGACGCGAGTCCCCCGCCCGCCCATGGGCCTCCGCGTCGTGGACAGGGGCGGGGGCCGGGTCCGCCTGGAGTGGGCGGTCGCCGACGCGACGCCGTCCTACCGCGCGACCCACTTCCACGTCTACCTCCGCGAGGGCGCCGTCACGGACTTCACGTCCCCGATCCTGGTCCCCGCGTCGTCCTGGCGCGGCGACGTCGCCTCGGCCGAGATCCACGGCCTCCTGGAAGGGCGGCGTTACGCCGCGGTCGTCCGGGCGGCGAACGCCCACGGCGAGGACGGCAACGTCGACTCCATCTTTTTCACCGCCGACCACACCCCGCCCGCTCGCGTGGACGGCCTGTCCGGCCCCGACGATACGAACGCCCAACTACATTGAAAGGAAAAATCTCCATGCCAAGTCCTCGTAATGGCAAGTCTCAAGCCCCCCGCCGCTCACGTGCAACCGCGGAAGGTGCAAGTTGGTTCTCTCGCAAACTGATTGGCTCCCTGATCGCAGGCGTCGCCCTGGCGATTCCCCAAATTGTCGCCAAATGGCCGTCTCCTCCCGCCAAGGAGTCTCAGCCATCGCATCTGCCACCCATCGTGGTTCGGCAGGAGGTAACGATCACCGGACAGAGATCGACCGACGGCTGCCGCTGTCAACGCGACCCGCGTCCACCCAGCGACCGTAATCCCACTGACGGCGTTTCAAGGGAGCGACCTACCCGGGAGCATGGCCCACCAACGAACAGGACATCTCCACGGGCGACCGAGTGAACGCGGGGCCCATTGCCGCGCTCCAAGCCCTCTGGTCCCGGCCCTGCCGCGGTCGCAACATTGGGTAGGCCGCGTCAGGCCGGTTCGCGCAGGAAGCCCAGCAAGAGTTGGTTCACCCGATCCGCTTCCTCGTGCTGGACCCAGTGCGTCGCCTCCTCGATGAATTCGAGCCGGCCGCGGTCGCAGTAGGCCAGGCTTTTTTCCGCCAAGCGACGGTCGATCGCCGGATCCCTGGCGCCCCAGATGACGAGCGTCGGGGCCGAGACGCGCGCCCGCGAGGTCTCCGAGGACGAGGGCAGGGGGGCGCGATACCAGTTGATCATGGCGGTCATGGCGCCGGGCCGGGACCACGCCTCGGCGTAGGCGTCGAGGTCGGCCTCGGTGAAGGCGTCGGGGCGGCCGGACCGCCGCATCATGCGCCGGAGCGGCGCCCAGCGTCGCGGGCGGAGCAGGGCCTCGGGCAGCCAGGGGACCTGGAACAGCATCGCGTACCAGCTCCGGAGCATCTGCCGGGGCGAGGTCCTGATGAAGCGGCGGAAGGCGTCGGGATGCGGGGCGTTGAGGATCGCGAGCCGCTCCACCCGCTCGGGATGCCGCGCCGCGAGCCACCAGGCCACGATGCCGCCCCAGTCATGGCCCACGATCGCGGCGCGCGGCAGCCCCAGCGAATCCAGCAGGCCCACCACGTCCCCCGCCAGGGCGTCCAGGTTGTACGCCGAGGCCGAAGGCGGCTTGTCGCTCGTGTTGTAGCCGCGCTGGTCCGGCGCGATCACGCGGAAGCCCGAGCCGGCCAGCGGGGCGATCTGATGCCGCCAGCCTCGCCAGAACTCCGGGAAGCCGTGGAGCAACACGACGGGACGCCCCGCGCCGGCCTCGACGAAGTGCAACGAGACGTCGCCGACTCTCGCGGTTCGGTGCTCAATCTGTCTCGGGTCCATGGCGGCCTCCCCGGGCGCGGGTCGCGGGAGTCGGGTCGACGGCCACCGTTGCAACGAGGGCGCCAAGATCGGCAGACCCTCAATCCTCGTCGACGTCGGGGAAGCCCAGTTCCTTCAGGCGGCGGTAGAGCCGGGGGCGAGAGACGCCGAGGATCTCCGCGGCGCGCGACTTGTTGCGTCGGGAGCGGGCCATGGCGTTCTCGATCAGCCGGCGCTCGACGTCGACGAGGATGTCGTCGAGGGGCCTCGGGGGGGCGGGCTTCGGCGCGGGGTAGGCGTCGGCGAGGTGGCCGCGGACGTCGGCGGGGAGGTCGTCGGGGGCGATGAGCGGGGCGTCGCCGCGCCCGTGGGCGTGCTCGACGACCCGGGCCATCTCGCGGAGGTTGCCCGGCCAGTGGTAGGCGGCCAGGATCTCCTCGGCGGCCGGGGTGAAGCCGGCGCGCTGGGGGCCGCCGCGACGATTGATGCGCTCCAACAGGCCCTGCGCGAGCAGCGGGATCTCCTCGCGACGCTCGTGGAGGGGGGCCATGCGGATCGTCAGGACCGACAGGGCCAGGAGGAGATCCTCGCGGAGCGTCCCGTCGCGGACGAGGGCCTCGGGATCGGAGGCCGTGACGGCCAGCACGCGGACGCGGTCGTCGGCCGGTTCGAGGGCTTCCACCAGCCGCGCCTGCACGTCGCGCGGCAGCGAGGCGACGTCGCCGAGCAGGACCGTCGAGCCTTCGACGCCGCCGAGCCGCG
Organism: Paludisphaera sp.; assembly: GCF_037189885.1. Classification (NCBI taxonomy): domain Bacteria; kingdom Pseudomonadati; phylum Planctomycetota; class Planctomycetia; order Isosphaerales; family Isosphaeraceae; genus Paludisphaera; species Paludisphaera sp. Next base: position 53,674 of record NZ_JBBCIR010000016.1, on the reverse strand, counting down.
CGGGCCCCGGCCGCTCGGGGTCGTCCGGGAGGAACAGCTCGCGGTCGAGGATCGCGGCGGGGAGGGCCTCGCAGTCCAGGGCGCGCAGCGGCGCGTCCGGGGCCTGGAGCAGATGGATGGCACGCGCCGCGTGGCGCTTGCCCGAGCCGGGCTCGCCGACGAGGAGGACCGGCCGGCGCACGGTCGCGGCGACGCGGATCTGCTCCATCAGGCGGCGGTGGGCCGGGCCCGAGCCGATGAGCGAGTCGACGCCGAAACGCCCACGGAGGGCGGCCTGGGCGTCCATCAACGCGAGACGGGCGCGGTGGCCCAGGCCCTCGGCGGCGATCGCGCCGGGGGGGGCGGGCTCGTCGGGGTCGAGGATCCGGCCGAGCATGCCGAGGGGCGCGCCGGCGGGGTCGCGGAACGGCTGGAAGAGGATCCCGCGCCGAGCGGGGCCTCGCTCGGGGTCGACGAACACGGCGGCGGTGGTCGCGACGCGGCCGGCCAGGGCTTCGGGCGGCGGCGCGAGGCTCGCGGCGAGGTCGGCGGGCCCGCCTTGACCGGTCGGGCCGTGCGCGGGGCACGTCAGGCCGACGACGGAGTCGGCCGGGATCGCCGAGAACGCCTCGAAGGCGGGGTTCACCCAGGCGACGCGGAGGTCGGCGTCGAGCCAGAACAGGGGCTCGCGGGCCGAGCGCCAGAGTTGTTCCGGCTTCGGGGCGGAGGGGCGAGGCGGCGGCATGGCGGCCCTTCCGGTCAGTCCTCGCTGAAGCGGCTCCACGACCAGACCACGCGGCCGACGATGAAATCCTCGGGGGCCTCGTCGAGGACGACGGAGACCAGCGGGGTGGAGGGGCCGGGGTTGTTCGGCCGGAGGATGGCGTGTCGGCCGCTGAGATCCAGCCATCGGATCAGCAGCTCGCCGTCCTTGCGGGCGGCGACGATCTTACCCTGGAGGTCCGCCGGGTTGACGTCCGAGCGGTCGATGGCCGCGACCGAGCCGGAGGGCAGGATCGGGCTCATCGCGTCGTCCTGGACGCGCGCCGCGACCGTGGCCGCCGGGTTGGGGAGCCACTGGCGGAAGGCCAGGACGCGGCCGACGGCGTCGGCCGGGTCGAGCCGGGGCCTCAAGAGATCCTCGATCGGGAAGACGGGGACGCTCTGGAATTCCGCGGCCTCGCGGCATGCGTGGGCCGTGCCTTCGGCCCCCCGCTCGCGTTCCAGCTTCTCCAGGCCGCGGCGGATCAGCTCGATCGGGGAGAGTTCCGCGGGGAGGGGCTCGGCCGACCGGCCGCCGTATCGGGGGCCCTCGCCGCTGGTGAGATAGGCGGGCGCGGCGCCGGTCAGCTCGATGAAGGCGAGCAGGACCTCCGCCGGGACGGTCACGCCGGTCTCGTAGTTGTACCACGTCCGCGCCGGCAGGTTAAGCCGTCGCGCCAACTCGGGGCCGCCGTGCTCGCCGAAGAGTTCCTGACGGATCTCCCGGAGGCGGCGCGATAAGGCGGTCTTGATGGTAAGGCGAACTTTCGGTGTTTTCTTCCGAGCCACGGCGCGCGATCCCCCTGCAAGGGAGCCAAGGGCCCCAGATTCCGGGCTTTAGACAGCAATTTTGACGATCATTCGGGGCGTTCACGAAAGCGAGGCGAGAGGGCGGCGGCGGTCCCCCGCGGTCGGGCTCGTCGCTTCGGCATGGGCTCGAACCGGCCCGCCACCCTGGCGAGCCAACTTAACACACGGAACCGGCCGCGTCATCAGGCGTCGAGGCCCATCATATTAAATCATACGCCGACGTAGGGAATCGGCAACGCCACAGCATGGAAGATTGCGTGGGGTGAACGCGCGAGATTAATCCGGACGCCCGGCGGGAGAAAGGAAGGGGGCCGGGGGGATCGCTTGAAATGGCGTGGCCGGCGCTGGGGGAGGGCGCCGGCCCGGGTTGGAGGCCGGTGAGGCGGGCGGTCAATACATGCCGAGTTCGTCGCGGGCGTCTTCCGTCATGCGGTCGGGGGTCCAGGGGGGGGACATGACGAGCCGGACGTCGACCTTGGCGACGCCTTCCACCTTCTCCAGGGCCGCGATGGTGTTGCGGAGGATTTCCGGGCCCATCGGGCAGGCGGGGGAGGTCAGCGTCATCTCGACGTTGACGGCGTCGCCGTCGGTCCGGACCGAGTAGACCAGGCCCAGGTCGAAGACGTTGACGTTCAGCTCGGGGTCGTTGACGGTCTTCAGCGCCTTGATGAGCGCCTCATGCTCAACCATGGGGTGACTCCTCGGAGACGGGGAGGGGGGGATGGAATCGGATTCGATTCAGGGAGATGTGGGCGCGGACCCCACGGCCCGGGCCACGTCGCGCTGGATCCGGCGGAGCACGCCGGTGAGGCCGCCGACGCGGAGCATGCCGAGGACCTCGGTCAGGCCGCAGCGGTCGACCAGGTCGCCGGGGATCTTCATCACGTCGGCCGGCGAGGCCCCGGAGAGCCCTTCCAGCAAAAGCGAGACGAAGCCGCGGACGGTGGGCGATTCCATGGGCGCGTCGGCGTGGAGGGCGACGCGGCCGTCGATCACCTCGACGAACAGATAGACGGGCGACTGGCATTCCGCCACCCGGTGCTCGGCGTCCTTGCGCGCCTCGAGCTCCGGGGGGAGCGGCGGCAGCGAGGCGGCGAAGTCGAGCAACAGGTCGATCCGCTCCTGGCGGTCCGCCTCGCGGAGTTCGGCCACGATGGCGTCGAGCGCGGCGGGCATGGGGATTGTCGGCTCCTTCGGGCGATGTGGGGGGCCGGGCCGCCCGCCCTTCGCGGCGCGGCCCGGCGTGGCTTCGCGGGATCGGTCGGGGTCAGGCCTCGGCGCCGCGCTTGATCGGGGCGCGAACCAGGTTGCCCCACTCGGTCCAGGAGCCGTCGTAGTTGCGGACGCGGGGGTAGCCCAGCAGGTGGGTCAGGACGAACCACGTCAGGCTGGAGCGCTCGCCGATGCGGCAGTAGGCCACCACGTCGTCGGAGGGCTTCAGGCCGGCCTCCCCCTCGAAGATCGCGCGGAGTTCGGCGGGGGACTTGAAGGTGCCGTCCTCGTTGACGGCGCGGCTCCAGGGGACGCCGCGGGCGCCGGGGATGTGGCCGCCGCGGAGCGAGCCCTCCTGGGGGTACTCCTCCATGTGGAGCGCCTCGCCGGTGTACTCCTTCGGGCTGCGGACGTCGATCATCTTGCCGCCGGCCTTCATGTGGGCGAGAACGTCGTCGCGGAAGGCGCGGATGGCCGACTCGTCGCCGCCGACGACCTTGTAGTCGGTCCGCGGGTACGTCGGCGTCTCGCGCGAGGTCGGCCGGCCCTCGTCGAGCCACAGCTTCCGGCCGCCGTTCATGACCTTCAGGTCCTTGTGGCCGAACAGCGTGAAGGCCCAGAAGGCGTAGCAGGCCCACCAGTTCGACTTGTCGCCGTAGAAGACCACGGTGGTGTCGTTGGCGATGCCGTTCCTGGAGCAGAGGTCGGCGAACTTCTCGGCGTCGATGTAGTCGCGGACGATCTGGTCCTGGAGGTCGCCGTGCCAGTCGATCCGCACGGCGCCCGGGACGTGGCCGACGTCGTAGAGGAGGAGGTCCTCGTCGCTCTCGACGATCCGCACCTTGGGATCGTCCAGGTGGTCCTGGACCCACTGGGTCGAGACGAGGGTTTCGGGGTGAGCGTATTCGTCCGCCATCAGTTCAAACTCCCTGGCTTGCCGAGCGATCAAGATTCCCCGAGCTTCGCGGCGACGGCGTCGGCGAGCGTCTCGCGGACGGGGTCGAGCGTGATTCGGTCGTAGACGTTGGCGAAGAAGCCCTCGACGATCAGCCGGACGGCCGTCTCGCGGGGGATGCCGCGCGCCTGGCAGAGGAAGACCATCTCCTCGTCGACGGGGCCGGCCGTCGCGCCGTGGGTGCAGCGGACGTCGTTCGCCTCGATCTCCAGGCCGGGGATCGAGTCGGCGCGGGAGGAATCGGAGAGGATGAGGTTGTCGTTCTTCTGGTAGGCGTCGGTGCGCTGGGCGTCCTGCTCGACCCGGATCATGCCCCGCCAGACGATCCGCGAGCCGTCCTTCAGGCCCCCCTTGTACAGCAGGTCGCTGGTGGTGTGCGGCGCCTGGTGGTCCTGCCGGGTGAAGTAGGCGAGGTGCTGCTTGCCCGTCGTGAACATCACGCCGTTGACCTGCGCCGAGGCCCCCTTGCCGGCGAGGACGACCTCCTGGTTGACCTTCGACAGCCGCGAGCCGAGCGCCCCGACCGTCCACTGGAGCGAGGCGTCGGCGCCGATCACGGCGCGCTCGCGGGTGAAGTGCCAGGTGGCGTCGTCCCAGTTCTGGATGTTGACCAGCTGGAGCCGGGAGCGGTCCTTCTGGACGACCTCGAGCGCACCGACGTGCAGGGCCGGCGCGCCGCCGCGGGCGGCGGAGGCGGTCTCGCGGACGAGGGTGGCCTCGGCGCCCTCCTCCAGCACGACGAGCGTGTGGCCGAAGTCGACGCGGCCCTCGGCGGAGAGGCCGTTGATGCTGAACAGCGGCAGCTCCACCTTCACGCCCTTCGGGACGTACAGCAGCGTGCCGCCGTTCCAGAACGCCGCGTGCCAGGCGGCCATCACGTCGTCCGTCGGCTGGACTACGTTCGTGAGCAGGTGCTCCCGGAGGATCTCCGGGTGCTCCTTGGCCGCCGTCGCCAGGTCGACGAAGACCGCGCCGCCGAGCCGGGACGGATCCGGCGCGCGGACGACCGCGCCGTCGACGTGGGAGACGCCCGTCGCGTAGTGGGACGAGAGGTCTTCCCAGAGCGGGTCGAACGCGGCGCGGGCGGCGGCCGAGGGCTCGACGACGGCGGGCGGGCCGAAGTCGGCCGGCTTGAACGCCCGGATGTCGGTGCGCCGCCACTCCTCGTCGCGGAGGGTCGGCCAGGCCGACGCCTGGAGCCGCGCGAACGCCTCGCGGCGGCGGTCGACGAGCCAGCCGGGCTCGTCGCGCCCCTTCAGGAAGGCCTCGAAAACGTCTTCGGTGAACCCGGCCGGTGCCGCGGTCGTCGCGCTGGGGCTGCTAGTCATGGGGATTCCAGAACTTGAACATCACTTCTTCGCGGAATTCGCTCGTCGCCGCTTCGGCCCCGGCGGCGGGGCCTGACGGCGTTTCTTCGTGTACGGCTCGTTGGCCTCAACGCTCCCACGGCGAGAAGGCTGCCGCCGAAGACGGCGACCGGCAGCAGGCTCCGATTGCCTACCACCCTCGCCGTGTACGGGTCGCCGGGGATGTACTGGACCGCAACCTCGTCTCCGGCGGTGATCTCCCAATCCGGGGGGAGGATGTCGGTCGTCGTCCGGTGCTCGCCCCCTTCTTCCCGGTAGGAGAGGGTCGCGAGCATCACGTTCCGCCCCCGCCGGCTCCCCGGATCCCGACCGAGCTTCGCCTCGACCACGTCCGCCCGGGCGGCGCGGCCCCAGAGGAGGTACCGCGGCTCGTTGACCGAGGAAAACCCCGAGACCACGAACACGACGAGCGCCGTCATCGCCAACCGAAGCCTTCGAATCTCCACCCTGGGCGCCTCCCGCCGGTCTCTATCGCAGGGGCACGGATCGGACCGGCTGGCCCGGTTGCGTAGTCGAGCCGAGGGATTCAGAGGCCCAACCATTCCCGGGCGACCGCCTCGATGCTTTCCATTTGCTCCGGCGTCAGCGCCCCCAATTTCCTGTGGAACTTCGCCAGCGGTACCGCCTGGAGGTTCTGGACGTCGAAGACGCCTTCCCTCCGTAGGAAGCGCAGGCCCAGTTCGACCTCGTAGCGAGTGCCCCAGGTGGCCGTCGTGCCAGGGACGATGACAGCCAACGCTCGCTCCGAGTCGGCTGCAGGAACGCTCAGGACGAGGCACGGGCGGTTCTTCCCCGCCCGCCCCAGGTCGACGACCCAGACCTCACCGCGGCCGACTTCGTTCGCCACGAGCGAAGGCCTCCTCCTCGCGGTCCATCGCGTCGAAGGCCTCCGCGACCAGCGAGGCTTGGTCTCCCTCGGTGATCTCCCCCCAGTTCAGTTCATCCTCGTCCACGGACTCGTGGCCGGGCGGGGCGGCGACGGGCTCGGACGCGGGCGGCGACTTGCGCAGCAGCCTGGCCAGCGCGTCGCGCTTGGCCGGTTCCGAGAGGCGGTCGAAGGCGTCCAGGAAGGCCTGGACCTCGGGGGCGATCGTTTCGGGATGCAGGTCGACGCTCATGGAGACCTCCTTCGTCAGCCGACGGAGCCTTCCATCTGGAGCTGGATGAGCTTGTTCATCTCGACGGCGTACTCCATCGGCAGCTCCTTCACGAGGGGCTCGATGAAGCCGCTGACGATCAGGGCGGAGGCCTCGGCCTCGGAGACGCCGCGGCTCATCAGGTAGAAGAGCTGCTCCTCGCCGATCTTGGAGACGCTGGCCTCGTGGCCGATCTTCACGTCGTCCTCGTCGATCTCGATGTACGGATACGTGTCGGATCGGCTGATCGGGTCGAGGATCAGGGCGTCGCAGACGACGTTCGACTTCGAGCCCTTGGCGCCGTCGGCCACCTTCAGCAGGCCGCGGTAGCTGGACCGGCCGCCGTTGCGGCTGATGCTCTTGGAGATGATCCGCGAGCTGGTGTGGGGCGCCTCGTGGACGACCTTGCCGCCGGTGTCCTGGTGCTGGCCGGCGCCGGCGAACGCGATGGAGAGGATCTCGCCGCGGGCGCCCTTGCCGACCATGTGGACGGCCGGGTACTTCATCGTCAGCTTGCTGCCGAGGTTGCCGTCGACCCACTCCATGATGGCGTCCTCGTGGGCGACGGCGCGCTTGGTCACGAGGTTGTAGACGTTGTTGGCCCAGTTCTGGATCGTCGTGTAGCGGCAGCGGCCCCCCTTCTTCACGACGATCTCGACCACGGCCGAGTGCAGGCTCTCGGAGGAGTACGTCGGGGCGGTGCAGCCCTCGACGTAGTGGACCTGCGCCCCCTCCTCGACGACGATCAGCGTCCGCTCGAACTGGCCCATGTTCTCGGCGTTGATCCGGAAGTAGGCCTGCAGGGGGACGTCGACGTTCACGCCGGCGGGGATGTAGACGAACGAGCCGCCGCTCCAGACCGCGGAGTTCAGCGCCGCGAACTTGTTGTCGCCGATCGGGATGATGGTGCCGATGTACTCGCGGACGAGGTCCGGGTACTCGCGGATGGCGGTGTCGGTGTCGACGAAGATGACGCCCTTCTTCGCCAGATCCTCGCGGAGGCTGTGGTAGACGACCTCCGACTCGTACTGGGCGCCGACGCCGGCGAGGAACTTGCGCTCGGCCTGGGGGATGCCCAGGCGGTCGAACGTGTTCTTGATCTCGGCGGGGACGTCGTCCCAGCTCCGGCCCTGGCGGTCGGTCGCCTTCATGAAGTAGCGGATGTCGTCGAAGTTCAGCTCCGCCAGCGAGCCGCCCCAGGCGGGCATCGGCCTGCTCTCGAACGTCCGCAGGGCCTTGAGGCGGAAGTCCCGCATCCAGGCCGGCTCGCTCTTCATCTCGGAGATCTGCTCGACGACCTCGCGCGAGAGGCCCCGCCCGCTCTTGAAGGCGTAGTTGGCGTCCGAGTCCCGGAAGCCGTACTTGTACTCCTCCTTGATCCCCGCAACCTGCTGATTCAGATCGGTCGCCATCTCAGCCGTCCCTTCGTCGAATGGTGGATCGTCCGTCCCCGCCGGGCCGTCGGGCCGGGGGCCGTCAGGCGCCCACGCCCTGGGCGCGGGGGTCGGCGGCCTCCAGCTCGTCCTCGAGTCGGGCGGCCTCGGGGTGCTTGGCGCGGACCCAGTCGTAGCCCTCGCGCTCCAGCTGCTTGACCAGCTCGGGCCCGCCGCGCTCGACGATCTGGCCGCCGAAGAGGATGTGGACGAACTGGGGCTTGATGTAGGTCAGGATCCGCTCGTAGTGGGTGATGACCAGGATGCCGGTGGAGTGCTTGGCCGCGACGCGGTTGACCCCCTCGGAGACGATCCGGACGGCGTCGATGTCCAGGCCGCTGTCGGTCTCGTCGAGGACGGCGAAGGCCGGGCGGAGCATGGCGAGCTGGAGGATCTCCGCCCGCTTCTTCTCGCCGCCGGAGAACCCCTCGTTGAGGTAGCGGCGGGCGAACTCCGGGTCCATCCCCAGGTCGTCCATCTCCTGGCGCAGCTCCTTGCGGAACTCGCGCATCGGGATGAGGTCCTGCCCCTCCTTGCGGTCCGGGTTCCGGACGTTGGTGACGGCGTGGCGGAGGAAGTTGGCCACGGTGACGCCGGGGATGGCCGTCGGGTACTGGAACGCGAGGAACAGCCCCGCCTTCGCCCGCTCGTCGGGCCCCATCTCCAGCAGGTCGACGCCGTCGATGGTGGCCGAGCCCCCCGTCACCTCGTAGTTGGGGTGCCCCATCAGCGCGTAGCTCAGGGTGCTCTTGCCCGAGCCGTTGGGGCCCATCAGCGCGTGGACCTCCCCCTGCTTGATCGTCAGGTCGACCCCGCGGAGGATCTCCTTGCCCTCGATGGCGACGCGCAGATTCTCGATCCGGAGGACTTTACTCATCGACATTTAAACCCTGTTGACGTCGTCTTTCGAAAGCGAGCGGGGCGGCCTTCCGGGGCCGGGGCGACGCCAGGACGGCCCCGGCGATCGCCGGCTTCGCCTGGAAGTCGCACGATCGGTCGCCGTCGAGCCGGCACTGCGAGAGGGTCAGCCCCTTGCCCAGCACCTTCTCGAACATCTTCCGCTCCAGGGCGCAGATGGCCCTGTCCAGCTCGGCCAGTTCGTAATAGGGGCAGGAGTGCTGGCGGAGGAACGCCGGCCGGTCGTCCCCGTCGCGGGCGACCTCGGCCTCCACCCCTCGCACCTGCAGCAGCCCGCTGAGCTGGACCAGCCGGCCCTCCCAGCCCTCCCCCTTGACCTGGGAGCGGTACAGCTCGGCCAGGCGTTCGGTGATCCTCGTGAACAGCAAGCGGCGGAGCCTGGGGTCGTCCACCGCGGTCATCATCTCTTCCCAGAGGGCCACGGCGAGGTCGGCGTAGTTCTGACCCAGCCGCTTGTGCGCCTCGACGCTGGCCCGGTATTCGTGCTTGGGGCGGCCCCGGCCGTCCTGGCGGGATTGGCGTTCCACCAGCCCGGCGCCCAGGAGCCGGGCCAGCCGGTTCCGGACCGCCGTCCCGGTCACCCCGGTCTCCGCGGCCATCTCGCCGACCGTCAACGGGCCCCGTCGGCGGATGAGGTCCAGCAGCGCCCGATCCGACGTTTCGGACATCGAATCCCCCTTGTTTCAAGGAAGGCGCGGCCGACGAGCGGCCGGCTCCGCGCCGCCCGCTGGAACCCCATTGTAGCCACGCCCTTCCGCCCCGTCCACGCGCCGAGCCCTATTTTTCGCAATTTGCGTTGCGAGAAAGGCGAAAAATCGAGGCCGCCCGCCTCGCCGGGGCGCCCGCGCGCGAGTCGGCCCGGAGGGCGGCGATCGGGCGCGGGGGCCGGGCCGGGGCGCGGCCATCGGCCGGGGGGAGGATGGCGGCGAGGGCGACGGCCGGGAGGAAGTAGTGGGCGAAGCTGACGGGCTGGAACAGCATCGCGGCGCACAGGCCGACGGCCATCGCCGCGAGCGTGGCCGCGGGGCGTCGCGAGGCGTGGGCCGTCCAGGAGGCCGCCGCCAGGACGAGCGCGGTGGCGATCGTCGCGGCGTGGGGGGCGACCCGCGAGGCGAGCGGCAGGAACGTGAATCGCCCCGACATGACCGGCCCCGACATCCCCCCGCGCTCCAGGAAGGCCGACCGCGCCAACGGGCCGGCGTCCCAGGCGAGGAAGGGCGCCAGCACGAGCATGAACATCGCGGCCGCCAGCGCGCCGAGGCCGACGGCGCGCGCCGGGCCCCATCGCCGCGCCCAGCCGGCGAGCAGGATCGGCCCGCACGCGCCGATCATCTGGTTCGCGCCCGTCGCCAGGCCCAGGACGATTGCCTGGAGGCGCGGGCCGGACAGGAGCGCGGCGTATCCCAGGAGGGTCGCCAGCAGGACGCTCGGCGGGTATTGCGTGTTGGCGCCGAAGTGGACCCAGATCGGGTGGAGCATCAGGCACGGGAGCAGCAATTGCTCGATGGCCGGCCCGGAGTCGGCGTCGCGGCCCGCCCGGATCGCGACGAGCCGCCCGAGGTAGACGGCCGCGACCGCCGTCAGCGCGTCGCAGACGGCGTTGGCGTAGCGAAGGTCCACGCCGAGGGCCCAGGCGGGGGCGTAGGGCAGGAGGGTCAGCGGCAGGTAGGGCATCGGCGGCGCTTCGACCAGGTACGGGGAATGGCCGAAGGACATCGCCTCGAAGGCCCGCCGGACGTTCTCCAGCATGTCTCCGTCGAGCCGATGGAACGGCCAGACCCATTGCGCGAGCAGCCGCGTCCCGACCATCAGCCCCGCCAGCGAGACCGCCAGCCAGCGCGTCGAATACCCGCGCCGGGCGAGCACCGCGACCGCCACGGCCCAGGAACCGATCAGGATCGCCAGCGGGATGGTCGGCGGCGTCCGGGGCATCAGCACCAGGTAAGGCGCGAGCGGCCTCGCCGCCGCGTTGGGCGCCAGCAGCGCGGTCAGGACCAGGACGACCACGCGGGGACGGATCGCGGGGGAGGGGGCGGGGTGGAGGCGTCGGCGTCCGAGGATCGGGGCCGCCATCTCGACGACCGCCATGAGCAGCAGCGCCGAGGCCGCGTAGCCCAGGGCGGCCCGCGTGGCCCCCGAGGCGTGCCATCCCGCGCGCTGGGCGACCAGCGCGGCCGCGACGGCCAGCGCGGCCATCGCCTTGTACGAGGCCCCTCGGATCATGGCCGGTCCCGCCCCCCCGTCGCGCGGCCCCGGAATGAGGCGGCCTCGCCGGGTCTATCGGCAAGCCGCGCGTGGAGACTCGCCGGATCGGGAGCGAAGCGGGACGATCCGGGCGCGATTGTTCCAAGTATGGCGCCTGCGCCACGCCGCGGCGCGACGCTCGTTGCACGCACCCGGGTGATCGGCCACAATGCGCCCGGCGAGCCCGTCGACGACCGACGACGCTCGCGCGGGGACCGACCAGGGGCGCGCGATGCCCGACCGATACCGGGAGACCGAGCCGGCCGCCGAGGCGGAGGAGCCGACGGAAGGCCTCACCCCGACCGAGGAGACGGCGGCGCCGACGACCCCGGCGACCGTGGAGCCTTCCCTCGGTGCCGGGGACGTCGACGCGTTCGTCCGCGCCGCGCCGGAGTCGCTGTCGGATCGCTACGACCTGCTCAAGCTCCACGCCAAGGGGGGGATGGGCCAGGTCTGGCGGGCACGGGACCGGCAGTTGCCGCGCGAGGTGGCGATCAAGGAGTTGCAGCCCAGGGTCGCCGACCGCGAGGACCTCCGCGCGCGGTTCCTCGTCGAGGCCGAGATCACCGGCCGGCTGGAACACCCGGGCATCGTGCCGATCTACAGCCTGGGGGAGGACGAGGCCGGCCGGCCGTACTACGCCATGCGGTTCGTGCGCGGCCACAGCCTGGTGAAGGCCATCCGCGACTTCCACCGGGCGCGCCGGGACGCCGAGGCCGCCGGCGCCTCCCCGGCGCGCGCCTGGGGGCTGGAATTCCGCCTGCTGCTCCGCCGGTTCGTCGGCGCGTGCGAGGCGCTGGAGTACGCGCACGGCCAGGGCTGCATCCACCGCGACCTGAAGCCCGGCAACATCATGGTGGGCCCCTACGGCGAGACGCTGGTGGTCGACTGGGGCCTGGGGAAGATCCTGGGGAGCGGCCCGGAGCCCGCGCCGGCCCCCTCGTCCGACGGCGACGACGACGAGCGACGCACCCCCATCAGCGCGACGAAGCCCGGCGATCGCATCGGCACGCCGCAATACATGAGCCCGGAACAGACCCTCGGGGATCTGGAGCGGGTCGGCCCGTCGAGCGACGTCTACAGCCTGGGGGCGACCCTCTTCGAGCTGCTGACGGGCAAGCCCCCCTTCGACGGCCGCGACCCGCACGCGATCACCGTGGCCGTGATGCGCGGGGCGAGGCCGCCGCGCTCCGTCCTCCCGTCGGTCCCCGCGGCGCTGGACGCGGTCTGCGCCAGGGCCATGGCCTTCCGCCGGGAGGATCGCTACGAATCGGCCGGGGCGCTCGCGCGCGACCTGGAGAACTGGCTGGCCGACGAGCCCGTCTCCGCCCGCCCGGAGCCCCGCCGCGAGCGGCTGGCGCGGTGGATCCGCCGCCGCCGTGCCTGGGCCGCTGCCGCGGCCGTGGCGCTCGTCGCCGTCAGCGTGGCCGCGACCACGGCCGCCGTGGCGGTCGGCCGGTCGTGGCGGAACGAGTCGGCCGCGCGAGCCCTGGCCGAGGCGAACTTCGAGGACGCGCAGGAGACCGTCGACAAGTACCTCACGCGGATCAGCCAGGACGAGCTGCTGTCGCGCGAGGACTCCGTCGACATGCGCCAGCTCCGCCACGACCTGCTGCGCGAGGCGCTGGCGTATTACGAGCGCTTCGCGCGCGAGCACGCCGACGACGACCGGCTGAAGCGTCGGCTGGCCGAGGCGTTCGGCAACATGGGCGTCATCCAGTTGCAGATCGCGACGCCCGCGGACGCGATCGCCCCGTTCGAGGCCGCTGTGGCGACCTGGGAGGGGCTGATGGCGAGGGCCCCCGACGGCCGCCGCCCCGTCGCCGAGCATGGCTGGGCGCTGTTCCAGCTGGGGGAGGCGAGGGAGGCCCACGGGAGCCTGAGCGACGCCCAGGCGGCCTACGCCGCCTCGGTCGCCGCGCTGCGGCCGACGCCCGCGCCCCCGGGGGGGGCGGACCGGTCGGGTCGCGCCCTGGCCTCCGCCCTGCTGGGGTTGGCTTCGATCCGGGACAAGCTGGGCGACGCCGAGGGCGCGCTCGCCGCCTACGCCGAGGCGCGGGGGCTCCTGGAGCGGCTGGCGGCCGATCGGCCGGACGACGCCGCGATCGGCGTCCAACTCGCCAGGGCGGCGAACACGCAAGGGGTGATGGCGAGCCGCCGCCGCGACCACGCCGCGGCCCTGCGCCACTACGAGGAATGCCGCGCCGTCTGCCGGTCCCGGCTGGACGCGATCGCGCGGGGCCGTCCCCGGCCGCTGACGCTGCTGGAGCTGGGCGCGATCGGCGCCGCCAACGTGGCCGACGCCCTGGCCGAGACGGGCCGCCTCGCCGAGGCCGAGGAGGCGTACGCCCGCGCCCTGGAGGAGTACCGCGACCTGTCGGCGTCGCACCCGACCGTCGGCCGCTTCCGGCGGAGCCTCGGCCACGTGCAGGGGGGCCTCGGCTACGTCAGGCTCGCCCTCGGCCGCGACGCCGACGCCCTGCGGGCGCTGGAGGAGGCGACCGAGACCTTCGAGGCCCTGCTGGCGACCTCCCCCGACGACACGGCGAGCCGGGGCCGGCTGGCCCGGTCGCTCAACACGATCGGCTGCATCCGCGACGGCCGCGAGGAGCACCGCGACGCGATGCCGGAATTCCGCCGCGCCATCGCCGAGTATCGCCGGGCCATCGCCGGCGCGGCCGAGATGCTCGACTTCCGCGACGGCCTGTCGCACAGCCTGGCGAACCTCGCCGAGCAGCACGCCGACCTGGGCGAGATCGGCGCGGCGACCGAGGCGTGGGAGGAGGCGGCGCGGGCCGTCCTCGACGTCCTTCGCGACCCCGCGGCGCGTGGGACGCACCTGCCGATCTCGCTCTCGCTGGCCATCACGTCGGGCGAGGTCCGGCTCCACGCCGGGGACGTCGACGGCGCGCTGGCCCGGTTCGACGAGGTCGCCGACGCGATCCGCGCGACCCCCGCCGCCGACGACGCCGCCCGCGCCGCGGCCGTCGCCACCCTGGAAGTCCGTCGCGCCGAGGCCCTCCTCGCCGCCGGCCGGGTCGACCAGGCCCGGTCGATCCTCGATCGGCTGGAGGACGGCCCGAAGCCCTCGCGCGGCACCATCTCCGAGGCCCTTTGGCTCCGCGCCGAGGCGCTGCGACGATCGGGCCGCGAGCCCGACGCCCGCGCCGTGGAGGCCGACCGCGCCGCCCTCTGGACCCACGACGCCGCCGCCGCGCTGGTCGCCGAGGCGTCCACCTCGGCGACTCGCGCCTGCCTGTTCGGCCATGGCTCGGCGCCGCTCCCGGAGATCGGCCGGCGGGCCCGTTCCCTCGCCGCCGCGAAGGCCGCCGACGACCTGCGGCTCGCCCTGGCCCTCGGCCTCGCCGACCGGGGCCAGATCCGCGCCAATCGCGACCTCGCGCGGGCCCTGGCGCCCCCGGAATTCCGCGACCTGCGCGACGAACTCGCCTTCCCGGAATTCCCGTTCGCGGAGGCGACCCGGTAAGATTCCTTCCCGTTCGGCCGTCCCGTTGGATGATCTCGCGCGGGGATCGATCCCGCCTCACCACCCACCGCTAGAAGGAGGCCCGCATGCCCGACAACCCGACCCAGCCCGGCGCGACCGGCGCCGGGGAAGACGACACGAATTCGGTCACCGGCCCGACCGGCCCGATCGACAACCCTCCGGGCACGAACCCGACTCCGACGGGGCCGACCGGGCCGACGGGTCCGACCCAGCCCACCCAGCCCCCGACCGACACGACCGAGTGATCCCAGGCCGGGAGACGCCCCCTCACGCGGGGCGGTCGACGGCCCCGCCGCCGGGCTTCGGAGGGGAGACCGGCGGGACGGTCCAGGTCGAGCCGATCCCCGGCGACGGCGGACGGCCGGCCTCGACCGCGCGCACCAAAACCTCGGCGGCGATCTCCAGCCCCAGGCTGTGCGAATCCAGCACCATGTCGTAATTGTGGGGGTCGGCGCCGTTGATCCGGTGCATCGTCCGGTCGAACGCCAGCCGGCGGGCGTCCAGATCCTTCGCCGCCCGCCGCGCCGTCCGCGCGGAGACCCCCATCCGCTCGCCCAGGCGGACGGCCCGCGCCTTCATCGGGGCGACGATCCGCACCGAGAGCGTCGCCTCGCGCGGCAGCAAGAAGCCCGCGCCCCTTCCGACCAGCACCGACTGGCCGGCGCGGCCGATGGCCTCCAGCAGCTTCGCCAGGTGGTCCAGGTAGGCCTCCTGCGGCGCGTAGTGCTCCTCGCGCAGCGGGAGGAGCCAGTCCTGGATGACGCTCGGCGCCAGTTCGTCGTAGGTGCGCACCTCGTCGACGGTGGTCTGCATGCGGTGGGCGATGGCCTCCAGCAGCTCGTGGTCGAAGACCTTCCAGCCCAGGCGACGCCCGACCATCCGCGCGATCGCCCCGGCGCCGGCGCCCGCCTCGCGGCTGATGCAGATGTTCTGGAACCGCGCCGAGCCCCCGGCGGACAGCGGCAGCTCGCGCTCCTCGTCCCCCCAGCCCAGCAGCCAGCGCACCACCGAGCGGGGCCATTCGCCCAGCGCCCAGCCCCGGTCGGGCCCCGGCGCGGGGGCCTCGGAGGTCGAGATCG
The DNA here is from genome assembly GCF_037189885.1 of Paludisphaera sp. Classification (NCBI taxonomy): domain Bacteria; kingdom Pseudomonadati; phylum Planctomycetota; class Planctomycetia; order Isosphaerales; family Isosphaeraceae; genus Paludisphaera; species Paludisphaera sp. Next base: position 38,271 of record NZ_JBBCIR010000016.1, on the reverse strand, counting down.
AGAACGGTTCCCACGAGCCCATGTCCACGCCCTCCTCCCTCCGCGTCGCCGCCCCAAGTCACTCTAGGAGATCGGCCGCCCGTTGAAAAGCCGCCGCCGTCGGCCGGACGTTGTAACAGTTACATCCGGCCGCCGCCCCGCGAGAATCATCGCGAGATCGTAAATTTTCGCTCAAGTCTCGCCCCGACCATGGTTTGAAACGGGACGCCGGGGGCCTCGGCCCGGCTCGGCGCGCCGATTGCCCTATGGTAGTCACGTCTGGCGGAGGACGGACGGGCGGCCCCGCGAAGGCGGACCGGCCGCGACAGGATCAAGACGGGCCCGGATGAAGGATCGTCCCACGATGAAGAATCGGCGACACACCCTCCTGTGGATGAAGGATCTCCTGGACCACATGGCGCAGTGCCACGACCAGCTCCAGTGGGCCGACGAGGGCGACCCGGCCCAGGACTTCCTGGCCGACTCCCTCCTGAACAACCTGGCCGAGTGCCGCCGCCTCTGCGAGGAGCTGAAGGCCCCCGAGGCCCGCTCCGCCCCGCGCTTCGCCCTCTCCTGAACGACCCCCGGTGGGTTGACCCCCGCCCCCGGCCCGGTCATCCTCGCGGTCGACGAGGACCAATCGCCTCTCGATCACGGGGGACAGCATGAGCCGGACGGAGATCGATCGCAGGGCTTTCCTGGGCATGGCCGCCGGCGTCGCGAGCTGGGCGGCCACGGGCTTCGCGGGGACCGCGGCGGGCCGCCCGCGCCTCCCCGGCCGCGACGGCTTCTCGTTCCTGCACTCCTACGACTCGACCGGCCGCTACTGGAAGGGGATCGAGAAGGCGGGTCTGATCCGGCCGACCAACGGCGTCCGGCTGGTGAACACGCCGTTCAGCGACGACGACGCCCACCGCTTCAACGTCACGGCGGCCCGCGGCGGCCCTCTCCACGCCATCCTGGCCGCGCGCAAGCCCTGGTTCGTGGTCGACCGCGTCTGCGGCGGGGCCCCTTATCGCGACTACGCCTTCGACAAGGCCCTGATCGCCGAGTACGCCGCGCTCCTGGGCGACCGGTTCCTCGGAGGCCAGGTGCACGAGGTCCTGTCCAACACTCACAACGACTGGAACCGCTTCAAGACGGCCAACGCCGAGAAGTCGGCCGGCCCGATCGACCCCGACGACTTCCGGGGCTACTTCGACTGGAACGGCCAGGCTCGCTGGCTCGAGTACGGCACCCCGGACGACTATCGCGGCCGGGTCCGCCCGACCGACGAGCGGGGCTTCTGGGCCGAGGCCGAACATAACGTGAAGCGCCAGGGCGAGCGCTTCGGCGGGCGGTTCTCCTACGCGGAGGGGACCGGCCACGGCGAGCTGGCGTGGCCGGCGTTCTACCGCTTCGGCGCGTCGTCGTGCTTCGTGGAGGTCGGGCCTTGGGCCTCGGCGCGATCGCAGTTCTCCATCGCCGTCGCCCGCGGCGCGTCGAGGGCGGCGGGCAGGCCCTGGGGCGTCTTCTTCGCCCCCTGGGGCCCGGAAGGATGCACCAGCTGGGTCGAGCCGTCGGAATCCTCGTGGCGGGTCGAGCGACGGGCGCTCGACCAGAGCGGCTGGCCGGTCGGCCCGGACAAGGGGCCTTCGAGCGCCTTCCAGCGCAGGACGTTCTTCCACGCCTACCTCTCCGGCGCGTACACGCTGCATGAGGAGTGGGGCGCGGAAGACAACCTGAGCGACATCGAGGCCGGCGTCCTTTCCTCCTACGGCGAGGTCACGCGCGACCTGCTCGACTTCCAGGACGCCAACCCCGACGTCGGCGAGCCCTTCACGCCGATCGCGCTGCTGGCCGAGCCCGTCATCCCGCCCAACGCCGCCGAGTGGGCCGCCGTGAAGGAGGCGATCTTCGCCCCCTCGGCCTTCGACAGGGCCCAGGCCACGCGCCCGACCGCGAACAACGCCGAGGCCGCATGCTACCCGGCCATGGCCCTGCCGGAAGTCTTCGACGTGGTGCCCGCCGACGCCCCGGCGGCCCTTCTCGCCGGGTACGAGGCGGTCATCCCCGCCTCGAACCCCGACGCGGCCGACCGCCTGCGCGCGGCCGTCGCCCGCCTCTGCCCGTTCCGCCGCGAGACGACGCTCCCCTTGCAGGTCAACCGTCGCGCCTCCGACGGCGCGTGGATCCTCGCCCTGCACAACCCCTGGGGCGCCACGCGGGGCGACGTCGAGGCCACCGGCAGCGTCCTCGACCCCGAATGCCGCCAGAGGGACGTGATCGCCGCCGCGACGCGCATACGCTCCGTCCGAGCCCTCCACGCCTGGCCCGAGGGGACCGCCGCCACGCTCCGGGGCGACGCCATCGAATGCGAGGTCGGCCCCGGCGGCGTCCTGATCCTGGAGGTCCGTCTGGACGGCTGACGCGCGGACGAGCCCGCCCGGCGACGCCTTGACCGCCGCGCCGGGCGCCAGCATGCTGGGAATTCGACGACCACGCACGGCACGCCCGACGACTTTAGACGATCGAGGTCCGCCATGCTCCTCGGACTGCTCCCCATGATCGGCCCGATGGAAGTCCTGGTGTTGTTGGTGATGGGCTTCGCCGTCGTCTGGCCGGCGTGCCGGATCTGCGACAAGGCGGGCTTCCCCGGCGCGCTGGGGCTGCTCGTCATCATCCCCATCCTGGGCATCGGCCTGATGCTCTTCCTCGCGTTCGCCGAGTGGCCGGCCCTGCGCCACGCGAGTAAGGAGACGCATCGGTCCGATTGGAACCTGGATTAGACGACCCGCCGGCCGGTCGCCGACGCCGGACGGTGGCGGTCCCGCGCCGCATCGGCTATGGTGCAGGCCACGCATCAGACGATCCCGGCCGATCCGAGTCCACGCCATGCCCGCGTCCCACCCCGAACCGATCGCGCGTTTCACCGTCGACTCCCTCAAGGTCGAGGTCCACGAGGAGCGAGGCCAGGCCGGCAAGGCCGCCGCCGAGGCCGTCGCGAAGGCGATCGCCGCGCGGCAGGCCGAGGCCGGCCGCGCCAACGTGATCTTCGCCGCCGCCCCCAGCCAGAACGAGCTGCTCACCGGGCTCGTCGCCGACCCCTCGGTCGACTGGTCGCGCGTCTCGGCCTTCCACATGGACGAATACCTGGGGATCTCGCCCGATCACCCGGCCTCGTTCCGCCGCTACCTGCACGAGCACCTGTTCGGCCTGGTCGGCATGCGGGCCGTCCACGCGATCCCCGGCGAGGCCGAGCGCCCGCTGCCTGCCTGCCTGGCGTACGAGGACCTGCTGCTGGGCAACCCCACCGACGTCGTCTGCGCGGGGATCGGCGAGAACGGCCATCTCGCGTTCAACGACCCCCCGGTCGCCGACTTCCTCGACCCGCTGCTCATCAAGGTCGTCCGCCTGGACCGGGCCTGCCGCGAGCAGCAGGTCCACGACGGCTGCTTCGACCAGCTCTCCGACGTGCCGACCCACGCCTTCACGCTGACCGTCCCCGCGCTGCTACGCGCCGCGACGCTCGCCGTGGTGGTCCCCGGCCCCCGAAAGGCCGACGCCGTCCTCGCCACCCTGCGCGGCCCCATCGCCGAATCCTGCCCCGCCTCGGCCCTGCGCCGACACCCCGGCGCGACGCTGTACCTCGACCGCGAGTCCGCCCGGCTGGTGCTGTGACCGAGAACGATCTTCCCCCCTGGAGGGGGAAGACAGACCGCGAAGCGGTCAGATGAGGGGGAGCTTGCCCACGGGGCCCCGGACTTCGGGACTCCGCCCAGGCCGTCGCGTCGGGAGTTCCGACCCGAATCGCAAGGGCCGTCTCGCTCGTCCCCCCCTCATCCGGCCCTCCGGGCCACCTTCCCCCTCCAGGGGGGAAGGCCGTTATGATGGCGCGCTCCGAATCCCAGGCTCGTGAGAGTCGATAGATTTCCATGCCCCGAGGAGCCGGCCCCATGCGCTTCGTGACCATCGCCACCGACCGCGGCCCGCGCGCCTGCGGCGTGCTGCCCGACGGCTACGTCGACCTCAACGCCGCCGACCCCGGCCTCCCCGCGAGCCTCAAGGACATCCTCGCGCTCGGCCCCGACGGCGCTCGCCGAGCCTCGGAGGCGACCGCGAAGGCCGGCGCGACGATCGACCCGTCGCGCGCGAAGCTCCTGCCCCCCATCCCCGACCCCCGGAAGATCCTCTGCATCGGCCTGAACTACCGCGACCACGCCGCGGAGACGAACTCGCCGATCCCGTCCGAGCCGATCCTGTTCGCCAAGTACCCCAACACGCTGATCGCCCACGGCGAGCCCATCCTCCTCCCCGCCGAGAGCCGGCAGGTGGACTACGAGGCGGAACTCGTGGTGGTCGTCGGCCGGGGCGGCCGGCGCATCCCCCGCGAGCGGGCGATGGAGCACGTCGGCGGCTACATGCCGGGGCACGACGTCTCGGCGCGCGACTGGCAGATCGGCCGGCCGGGGAAGCAATGGACCGCCGGCAAGACCTTCGACACCTTCGCCCCTACCGGCCCCGAGCTGACCTCCGCCGACGCCGTCCCCGACCCCCACGCCCTCGGCATCCGCCTCCGCCTCAACGGCGAGACGATGCAGGATTCGTCGACCTCGCAGCTCATCTTCACCGTCGCCGACCTGATCGCCCACCTCTCCGCCATCATGACCCTCGCCCCCGGCGACCTCATCTTCACCGGCACCCCGCCGGGCGTCGGCATGGCCCGCAAACCCCCCGTCTGGCTCCAGCCCGGCGACGTCGTCGAAATCGAGATCGACGGCATGACGACCCTCCGGAACCCCGTCGTCCCGGGGTGAAGACGCGGCCACGAACCCGCCAGCCTGGGCTGAGCACACGCGTGGGCGCGCCCACGCTTTCTCATGGCGGGGTGACGGAACAGGAGGCTCGATCCCGGCGGCCAACTCTCGGGCTCCTGGGCTCGTCACATCGGCCGATCCCGGCCAATCCCTCGAAATTCCGAGAATTTCCCTCGCAACCCGCAATCTGTATGCATTGTCCATGGTGGAGAGTCGCGCGGAAGTTCCTTGGCAATTCGATGCGAAGCCACGATCGGGGGGGCAAGCCCCGGTCGGACCGGGAGAGTCGCGCGCGGAGAATGGAGGCGGCCCTCCCATCGGGGGGCGAGCCGAACGAGTGTCGCGGGGCTCGGCTCCCAGCGTCGAGTCGACGCGAAACTCATCGCGAAACGACGAACGAAGCCAACCGAAAACCGCGATCAAATCCATGGTGGGAATCAACTTGCGCCACAATCACGGCACCCCGCGGCGCGACGAACGAAGCCAGGCGGAGCCGGCGGGCTTAGCGTCGGAGGCTGTCGGAGAGGGAGCGGGCCTCGGCGTCGTTGGGGGAGATGCGGAGGACGGCCTCGACGGCCTTGAGGGCGTCGACGGGCTGGCGGTCGGCGGCGAGGGCGCGGGCCAAGGCTAAATGGACCTCGGGGCGGTCGGGGAGGCGCTGGGCCGCGTTGCGGAGGTCGGCCACGGCCTGGGAAGCATGGCCGAGCGCCAGGTGGGCCTGGCCGCGGAGGAACAGGGCCTCCACGTCCGCCGGCGCGGCCTCGATCGCCTGGTCGAGCCGGACCAGGGACTGGTCGGCCTCGCCTCGGCCGAGCTGGATGGCGGCGATCCCGCGGCTGGCCGCGGCGAGGAAGGGGTCGGCCTCGAGGGCCCGGAAATAGGCGGCGAGGGCGTCGTCGGTCCGGCCCAGCGCCTCCAGCACGCAGGCCAGCTCCATGTGCGCGGCGGCGTCGTTGGGCTCGACCTCGACGGCCGCCTCCAGGCGCTTGAGGGCGGATTCCAGCTTGCCCGCGGCCGCCTCGACGCGGCCCAGGCCGGTCAGCGCGGCGACGAAGTCGGGGTCCAGCTCCACGGCCTTGCGGAAGCAGACCTCGGCCTCGGCGGCCCGGCCCTGCTGGAGGAGGATCGATCCCCGTCGCTGGAGGGGCTCGGGGGCGGAGGGGGCGAGGTCCGTCAGCCGGGCCAGCTCGGCCTCGGCGGCGGCCAGGTCGCCGGAGTCGAGGGCGGCCCGGGCGCGCTCGTCGATCGCCCGGAACTGGGCGGCCCGCTCGGGGTCCAGGGGGCCGCCGGCCCCCCGGCGCGCGCCGGGCCAGCTGCACCCCGGCGTGGCGGGGAGCATCCAGATGAGGACGCCGAGATAGGCGATCCATCGCCGACGCATGCGTATCGTTCCCCCGTCCGTGGGGCGGGCCGAATGGTCCCTCCTCGGGCGCGACCGCGCCCGGGGGGACCGAATCCGACGAAGGCTACGGCCTATCCCGGCCGTGGTCAATGGCGATCGGGCGTGGTGGGCGGCGGGGCGGGGCCCGCCACCCGGGGGAAGATGGCGACGGCCACCACCCCCTCCCCCTCGCTCGCGGTCAGCTCGATCCGGCCGCCGATCTGGGAGGCCAGCTCGCGGGCGATCGGCAGGCCCAGGCCGCTCCCCTCGACGGCGTGCTCGTCGCGGGTGAGCCGGTAGAACGGCTCGAAGGCGCGGGCGGCCTCCTCCTGGGTCATGCCGGGGCCGTCGTCCACCACCGACACCTTCCAGGAATCGTCGTCGACCTCCCCCACGACCCGGACCCGGCCGCCGGGGGGGGTGAACTTGATCGCGTTGGAGACCAGGGCGACCAGGATCAACTGGCAGCGCGAGACGTCGGTTGTGAGCAGGGCGTCGGCGTCGGCGACCTCGACCGACCAGCCGAGGCCCTTCTCGCGGGCGGACGCGGCGAAGGCGCGGTCGACCTCGGCCGCGAGGGCACCGAGCGAATAGGAGCCGAGGCTGAGCGGCCGGGAGGCGCGGAGCACCTCGGCGTATTCGAGGTAGCCCCGGGCCAGCCGGAGCAGGTCGTCGCAGAGCCCGCGCATGGCCGAGACGTGCCCGACCTGCGCGGCCGAGAAGACCGGGGGCGTCCCCCCCAGCAGCAGGTCGAAACCCATCCTCAGGGAGGCCAGCGGGCGGCATAGCTCCCCGCTGAGGCCGCACAGGAGGTCGTGCAACTCGCGGCGATCGAAGCGGGCCGTAACCCCGTCGACGCCGGGATCCGGGTGCGCATCCATGGCGAACTCGCGTTGCGGACGGGCCGGGGATCCGGCCGAGGGGCTCAGGCGACGACGATCTGGTTGGCCAGCAGGGGATGGCCGTCGGTGAGGTCCAGCACCGCCTGCTGCGCCACCTGCTTGGCGTGGTAGGTGCTGGACCGGCCGCGGAGGAGGATGCGGTCGTCGTTGTACTCCACCTCCAGGTCGCGGATCCGGCCGTTGGCGGCGCGGTCGACGTGGCCCCGGATGTAGGTGGCGAGGTCGCGATGGGTCTTGACCGGCCCGGGCCCGAAGAGGTCGGCTCTCATGGCATGCGTCATCATGACTTCATCCTTAAAACCCGCGATGAAGCGAGGGGGCGGACGATCCTCCGTCTGGCCCCCGGGGCGGCCGCGCCGCGGCGACCCCCCGGGTCCTCGTCGAGCCTAACCAGACGGCCGCCCGGGGTCAACTCACTCGAAGTCCGGCGGGTCGGCCGGGCGGCGCGCCGGCCGGGGGGGGACGGCGGCCTGGCCGGCGGAGTCGAGCAGCTCGTCGGTCTGGATGATGGACTCGGCGAGCTTGGCCATCGGCACCCGGCGGTCCTGGCTCTGGCGCTGGAGCAGGCGGAACGCCTCGGTCTCGCTGAGCTGCTTGCGGGTCATGAGGATGCCCTTGGCCCGCTCGATGAGCTTGCGCTCGCGGAGGGTCGTCTTGAGCTGGTCGACGTCCTCCTGCAGCGTCTGGAGGTCCCGGGCGCGGGCCACGGCGACCTCGACGGCGGCCTGGAGGCTGGGGGTGGTGATGGGCTTCAGGAGGTAGGAGGCCACGCCGTCCTCGACCGCCTGGTCGATCAGGTTGGGGTGCCCGTGCGCGGTGACGATGATGACCGGCGTGCCGGGATCCTCGGCGATCTGCCGGGCCGCGGCGAGGCCGTCGAGGCCGGGCATCTCGATGTCCAGGAAGACGGCGTCGGGGGCGAGCCGCCGGCAGAGCTCGACGGCGCGGCGGCCGTCGTGGACCACCGCGGCGACCTCGTACCCCAGCGACTCGAGCTGGTTCTGCAACCCGGCGGCGACCGCCTTCTCATCGTCGGCGATCACGAAACGATACGGCCGTGACATGCTCACTCCTCCCCCTCCGCTCGCTGTCGCTGGGCGCCCGGGCGTACCTCGCGCGGGCCTCGCTCTCGCTTCCGCCTTGAAGGCGTACCGGATACACTCGGATCCCGGCGCGGCTCCGGTCGCCCCGCCGGGCCGCGACGCGACGCCGCGCCGCGGGCTCGCCGGCCGATCGTCTCGTCAGGGGGTCTCTCGAAGGTGATGCGACATCGCGCGACGGTCCTGGGATACGACGACCTGACGGTCGGCGACGAATGGGAGAGCCCGGGACGGACCGTGACCGAGGCCGACGTGGCCGCGTTCGCGGGGCTCTCCGGCGACTTCAACCCCCTGCACGTGGACCACGCCTGGGCCGCCGCCGAGGGGCCGTTCGGCCGCCCGGTCGCCCACGGCCTGCTGGGCCTGGCGCTGATGTCCGGGCTGGCCTCCGCGGCGCCCCGGGTGGACACCCTCGCGTTCCTGGCCGTCCTGGAGTGGCGATTCCTGCTCCCCATCGGGTTTGGTGATACGATCCGGGTCCTCTCCACGGTCGAGTCGATCGAGCCCCAGGCGCGCGGCCGACGGGCCGTCGTGGTCTGGCGGCGTCGGCTCGTCGACCAGGATGGCCGCGCGGTCCAGGAGGGGCTGACCCAGAGCCTGGTCCGGGCCCGCCCCCGCCGCGAGCCCGAGCCGGGGCCATCCCCGGATTGACCGACCCTCGACGACGAGGGACGGATCACAAGCAAATCCGGGGCCGACGCCGGGGGATTCCCGGCGTCCCGGCCTCACTCCCACTCGATGGTCCCGGGGGGCTTGCTGGTCACGTCGTAGACCACGCGATTGACCCCCTTCACCGAGTTGATGATCCGGGTGGAGGTCCGGGCCAGCAGGTCGTGGGGGAGGCGGGACCAGTCGGCCGTCATGAAGTCCTCGGTCTCGACGGCCCGGATGGCGACGACGTTCTCGTACGTCCGCGCGTCCCCCATCACGCCGACCGACTGGACCGGCAGCAGCACGGCGAACGCCTGGGCGGTCTGGCGCTCCAGCCCGGCGGCCCGCAGCTCGTCCAGGAAGATGGCGTCGGCCTGGCGGAGCACCTCCAGCCGAGGCGCGGTGACCTCCCCCAGGCAGCGGACGGCCAGCCCGGGGCCGGGGAAGGGGTGCCGCCAGACCAGCGAGTCCGGCAGGCCGAGTTCCAGGCCCAGGCGGCGGACCTCGTCCTTGAACAGGTCGCGCAGCGGCTCGATCAGCTCGAAGCCCAGCTCGGCCGGCAGGCCCCCGACGTTGTGGTGGATCTTGATGGTGGCCGCGGGGCCGTCGGGCTCGCCGCCGCTCTCGATGACGTCCGGGTAGAGCGTCCCTTGCGCCAGGAAGTGCGCCCCGGGGATGGAGCGGGCTTCCTCGCGGAAGACCTCGATGAACGTGTGGCCGATCCTGCGTCGCTTCTCCTGGGGGTCGGTCACGCCCGCGAGGGCCTTCAGGAAGGCGCCGGCGGCGTCGACGACCCGCAGCTCGGCGTCGCTGTGGCCGCGGAAGACGTCCTCCACCTGGGCGCGCTCGCCGCCGCGGAGCAGGCCGGTGTCGACGAACACGCAGACGACCCTGTCCCCCAGCGCCTTCGCCAGGAGCGCGGCGCAGACGGCGGAGTCGACGCCGCCGGAGAGCCCGCAGACGACGCGCTGGTCCGCGCCGACCTGGCCTCGGATCCGCTCCACGGCGTTCTCGATGAACGCCTCCATCGTCCAGGCGCGGGGGTTGCCGCAGATCCGGTCGAGGAAGTTGCCCAGCATCAACGCCCCGTAGGGGGTATGGGAGACCTCGGGGTGGAACTGGAGGCCGTAAAACGGGGCGGTCCGGTGCTTGACCGCGGCGATCGGGCAGGTGGAGGTGGCGGCCAGGGGGATGAAGTCGGGCCCGGCGTCGAGGATCTGGTCGCCGTGGCTCATCCAGACGACCGTCTCGCGGGGGACGTCATGGAAGAGGGGCTCGTCCGGGTCGAGCACGCGGCAATCGGTCCGGCCGTATTCGCGGGCCGGCGGCGCGTCGACCTTGCCGCCGAGCGCCTGCACCGCCAGCTGCATCCCATAGCAGATCCCCAGGACGGGGACCCCCAGGCGGAACAGCTCCGGGTCGCACTTCGGCGCGCCCGTCTCGTAGACGCTGCTTGGGCCGCCGGAGAGGATCAGGGCCAGCGGATTCAGCTCGCGGACCCGCTCCGGCGTGATGTCGTGGCGGACGACCCGGGCGAAGGCGTGGCGCTCGCGGACGCGCCGAGCGATCAGCTGGACGTACTGGGCGCCGAAGTCGAGGACCAGGACCGGCCGCGACGAGAGATCGGAAGGCTCCATTTTAGGCATGTCTTCCCGGCGACGAGGGATGGGCCGGGCCCGCGAGCCGTCTCGGCGGTCTCGGCAAATCGTCAGTTTAGCACGCGGATCGACCACCGAAAACCCGCCAGGCCGCGGTTTCCCGACGCTGGGACGGCGGGACGCCCTCGGCGCGGCCTCCGTGCGGCCGGCGGGGCCGTCCCATCCACCGGCTCGCCTTGGGCCGCGGGGTCGGGTAACATGCGGGGGAAAAGCCGGGCATCTCGGCACGGCTGGCGCGCATGAACGGGAGCGACGACGATGGCGACGGCGCCGGACGATGCAGGAACCGCGACGCCCGGCGAGGCCCCTTCGCCCGCGTCGCCCGCCGAGACCAGCGGCCGACAGGAGTACGAGTTCAACGAGGCCGAGGGCCGCATCATCCAGGACCTCGGCTCGCGGATGAGCTTCGCCGGCCTGTTCATGGTCGGCATGGGGTTCTGCTTCGCCGTCTCGGCGATCCAGCGCTGGTCGCGATACCTGGAGATCGAGGTCGGACTGCTGTTCCTGACGATGCTGTTCATCGTCTTCGGCATCTGGACCCACCGCGCCGGCGCCGAGTTCCGCCGCGTCGCCGACTCCAAGGGCCGCGACGTCACCCACCTGATGGCCGCGCTCGCCTCGCTGCTGAGCTGCTACCGGCTCATCTACCTGCTGTTCTTCGTCGGCCTGATCTTCGCCATCTTCCAGCTCGCCGCGACGAACGTGGGGGGGTGAGGATGGTCCCGGATCCAGGCGCCCCATTCTCATCCCGGCGGGAAGAGGCCTCCGCCATCAACCCCCGGCGCAATTCGACGCGGTACTCGCGGTACTCATCGTTGATCCGAAGCACGGCCACGGTGACGCGACCGATCGGCGTGCGACCCAGCAGGACCGGCCCGTCCCAGCGAAAGTGCCTCGACCACTTGTTCCGACGGGGGTTGAATAGCGGCGTCAGCTTCCGGGCGACGCCGTCCAGTCCGGCGATGTCCGAGCCCTTGTGCGAATTGCAGTAATAGCAGCTCAGACAGAGGTTGGCCGCGGTGGTCGGGACGGCGTGATTGCGGGCGATGATGTGGTCGATCTCGAACGTGGCGTCGTCATAATCCTGAGGCGTCCGGCAGTACTCGCAACAACTCGCCGCCCGTTCCCAGACCAACTTCGCCAGCTTTGCATCCACGGCGTTCAAGATCCCGAGCGCGACGGCGCTTTCACGCCAAGCGAACGGCGGGCCCTGGACTTGAGGATGGACAGGAGCGTCGATGCCTTGGCGAAGGCGTGCATTTCTTTGTGCTCGGCGGGAGATAGGGCGTCGTCCTGGTTCCGGACGGCTAGCTCGTGCATGCGAGCCCGGTCGCGATCGCTGATCCGCAACGACAGGAGGTAACGCGCGAGGTCGACGGGGAGTTCACCCTCCTCATCGACCAGGAGGCGGGCCAGGATCGCCACTTCATTCTCGCCCGTGGGCGGGGTCGCGGTCGCCATGATCCCTCCTTTGCTTTACTCCTTCGCCGCCGCGGCCAGCTCGGCGGATCGGCGGGCGGCGGCCTCGACGGCGTCGATCAGCGCGCCGCGGAGGGCGGCGCGTTCCAGGACCTGGACGCCGGCGATGGTCGTGCCGCCGGGGCTCGTCACCTGGTCCTTCAGGGCGCCGGGGTGCAGGCCGGTCTCCAGGACCATCCGCGCCGCGCCCAGGACCGTCTGGGCGGCGAGGGTCGTGGCGACGTCTCGGGGGAGGCCGGCGCGGACGCCGCCGTCGGAAAGGGCCTCGACGATCAGGTAGACGAACGCCGGGCCGCTCCCCGAGAGCCCGGTGACGGCGTCGAGCTGCGATTCGGGGACGCGGACCGCCCGGCCCACCGACTCCAGGAAGACGCGAACGGCCTCGGCGTCGGCCTCGGTCGCGGCCGGGCCGAGCGAGAAGGCGGACGCCCCTTCGCCCAGCAGCGCGGGGGTGTTCGGCATCACGCGAATCAGGCGCGTCGACTCGCCCAGCGCCCTCGCCATCGTCGCGATCGACACGCCGGCCGCGATCGACACGACCAGGTGACGAGGCCCGAGCAGCGGGGCGATCTCGGCCAGCACGGACGCCATGCCCTGCGGTTTCACCGCCAGCACGACCACGTCGGCCGCCTCGATGACCGGGGCGTTCGTCGCGTGGACGACCACGCCGGCCTCGCGGGCGAGTTGGTGGCGCGCGGCGGGATATGGGTCGCTGGCGACGACGCGGTCGGGAGTGGCGACCCCCGCGCGGATCATCCCTCGGACCAGGGCCGAGGCCATCCGGCCCGAACCGATGAAGCCCCAGCGGAGCGAGCCCAGGCGCGACGATGCGGCGGCGGGAGTCGTCATGATTCGCTCGGAAACGCGGCGTGGACGAGGCCTTGCAACACGAGGTCGGGGACGACGCGCGCCGTCGCCCCCTCGACGGCCGCCGCCAGCGGGGGGGCGTCGCCGCCGGTCCAGACGACCGACGGGTCGTCCCCCAGGTCGGGACGCTGGCGGTCGATCAGTTCGCGGACGGCCCCCACGGTCCCCCAGAAAACGCCCGCCTCCAGGGAGGGCTCGGTCGACCGCCCCCAGGCCGGGGATTCGAGGGTCGGGGATATCAGCGGGAGTTGCGCGGTGAAGTGATGGAGCGCGCGGGCGCACAGGCCCAGGCCCATCGCGATCGCGCCCCCTTGCCAGACTCCGGCGGCCGTCACGCGCTCGACCGTGATCGCGGTGCCGCACATCACGACCAGGATCGGCCGGCCTGCCCCCAGCAGCCTCGACGCCCCCAGCACGGCCAGGGCGCGATCGGAGCCGCCGGTCTCGGCTCCCTCGACTTCCTTAGGCACGGGGACCTCGGCGGCCGTCCGGATCCAGCGCACCTCGGCCGGCTTCCGCTCGGCCAGGAATGCCTCCAGGCGGCGGGCCAGGGGGGGGTTGACCGAGGAGACGGCCCACGACGAGGCACCCGGCAGGTTACGATGCCAGGCGTCGTAAATGACGGCCCAGGCGGTCGGGTCGTCCAGCGGCAGCGAGACCGTCGGTCCCGGCGCGCCCGACTCGTCGAGCATCGCCCACTTGAGCCGGGAGTTCCCCAGGTCGGCGACGATCCGGGGCATGGTCACTCCCCCTCGGGAGGGACCGCGACAGAGGCCGGGGCGGCCTGGGGCCTGGGGCTGGGGCCAGGGCTTGCCTGGGCCCGCGCCCTGGCCGCCGCCTGGGCTTCGGCTTCGGCCTGGGCTTCTGCCTCGGCCTCGCGGTTCTCGGCCAGCTTGCCCTGGATCGCGCGGAGGAGTTGGGGGACGCCCTTGCCGGTGACCGCCGAGATCGAGAAGACCTCGCGGCCGATCTCGCGGGCGATCCGGTCGCGCGCCTCCTCGGCGCCGGTGAGGTCCATCTTGGTGACGACGACCAGTTCGGGCCTCGTGGCCAGCGCGGCGCTGTAGTGGGAGAGTTCCTCGCGGATCATCGCGTAATTGCGCGCCGGATCCGAGCCGTCGACGGGGATCGCCTCGATCAGGTGGACGAGCAGGCCGGTGCGCTCGACGTGGCGGAGGAACTCGTGCCCCAGGCCGTGGCCGGAGTGGGCACCCTCGATCAGGCCGGGGATGTCGGCGACGACGAAGGCGTTCTCCATATCGACGACGACGGTCCCCAGGTTCGGGTACTTGGTGGTGAACGGGTAGTCGGCGATCTCCGGCTGGGCGCGGGAGATGCGCGACAGCAGCGTCGACTTCCCGGCGTTCGGGAGGCCGACGAGGCCGACGTCGGCGATGACCTTCAGCTCCAGGACGATCCAGCGTTCCTCGCCCTCCAGGCCCTTCTCGACCTGGCGCGGGGCGCGGTTGGTGGACGACTTGAAGAAGGTATTGCCGTGGCCGCCGCGGCCCCCCTTGGCGACGACCACCTCGTCGCCGTCGGCCTTCATGTCGCGCAGGACGTGGCCGCGGTCGCGGTCGCGGATGATGGTCCCCGGCGGGACGGTGATGACGACGGGCTCGCCGCGCTTGCCGAAGCAGTTGCTCCCCTGGCCGTGCTCGCCGCGGCCCCCCTTCCAGTGCCGCTGGTGCGACAGGTGGGCGAGGTTCGTCAGCCCCTCGGCCGCGCGGATGATCACGTCGCCGCCGTCGCCGCCGTCGCCGCCGTTGGGGCCCCCCTTGGGGACGTACTTCTCGCGCCGGAAGCTGAGGCAGCCGTTGCCCCCGTCCCCGCCACGAACGTAGATGGTCACGCGATCCGCGAACATGCGGCGACTCGATCCGATCTCAAGAATTCACGGCCCGATCGAACGGACGGAGAGCGGGGCCCCGCGCGAGGCCTCCGCCCTCCCGGAAATTCGCCGCCCGAGCCCCGGGGCCCGCGACGGGGTCAGTTGGCGTCGGCGATCACGTTGATGCGACGACCGCCCTGGTCGAACTTGACCTTGCCCTCGATCAGCGAAAAAATCGTCCAGTCGCGGCCGACGCCGACGCCCCGGCCGGGCTTCCAGCGGGTGCCGCGCTGGCGGCAGATGATGGCGCCCGGCTTGGCGGCCTGGCCGCCGTAGAGCTTGATCCCCAGCATCTGGGGGTTCGAGTCGCGCCCGTTGCGGCTGGAGCCCTGTCCCTTTTTGTGAGCCATCGCTCGACCCTGCCTGTCTCGATGTGAAAATCCGTCCGCAAGACCGTTTCGTCCGAGCCGGCCGGGCCGGGGACGACGAGGCGGGGCCCGTCATGGCGCGGCATGGCCGCGCCGGACGGTTCCCCGCCGATCATGGTAGATTATCCGAACGAACGGCCGCCCGACAAGCCCTGATGCGGGGGAGTCGCGGCGCGGGGGGAGGGTCGCGTGGGAAACGGTGCGAATGAGCGGCGTCCGGCGGTGGTCCTGCTGAGCGGGGGCCTGGACTCGGCGACGGTGCTGGCCGAGGCCGCGGCGGCGGGGTTCGCGCCCCACGCCCTGACGGTCGCCTACGGCCAGCGCAACGACGTCGAGCGCGCCGCGGCGCGACAGGTGGCCGCTGCGGTCGGCGTGGTCCGCCACGTCGAGATGGCGATCGACCTGCGCGCCTTCGGCGGCAGCGCCCTGACGGCGGACGTGGACGTGCCCAAGGACCGCGAAGCGCCCGACGCGCCCGGGGAGGTCCCGATCACTTACGTCCCCGCGCGGAACACGGTGTTCCTCTCGCTGGCCCTGGCCTGGGCCGAGACGCTGGGGGCGTTCGACGTCTTCATCGGCGTCAACTGCGTCGATTATTCCGGCTACCCCGACTGCCGCCCCGAGTTCCTGCGGGCGTTCGAGGGCCTGGCGAACCTGGCGACCCGGGCGGGCGTGGAGGGGGCGGGCCGGTTCACGGTCCACGCCCCTCTCCTGAAGCTGACCAAGGACGCGATCATCCGTCGCGGCCTGGAATTGGGGGTCGACTACGGCCTGACCCACACCTGCTACGACCCGACCCCCGAGGGCCTCTCCTGCGGCCGTTGCGACGCCTGCCGGCTCCGGCTCGCGGCGTTCGAGAGGCTGGGGATGAAGGATCCGGTCGCCTACGCCGGCTGAGGTCCGCCGGCGGGCGCGGGGGCCGGCTCACCAGTAGACCCAGTCGTACGGAGGGTCGGCGGGCTCGATCTCGTTCTCGGAGATGTTGCGCTCGTCGCCGCGGCGGATGTAGTCGATCTTGAGGGTCTTGTAGCGGACGATCGGCTTGCCGCCGTCGGGCGGGGTGATCTCCTTGTAGCCGTCGGAGAGGCCCCGGACGTAGATGCTGAAGCGGTCGGCCGAGGGGTCCCAGCGGTCCCAGACGGCCACGCCGACGACCGCGTCGTCGACCCCCTCCTTGGTGCTGGGGGGGATGGTCCCCATGATGTCGACGGCGCCCCTGGCCTCGATGCTGACGTCCTCGCGGGCCTGGATGATCGGGATGGCCTCGGGGACGACCTCGTCCTCGAACTTCTGGCCGCGCTCGTTCACCATGATGAACTGGGGGAGGAAGGGCCGGGGCGCCCCGGTGCGGTTGACGACCTTGTAATAGAGGTAGTGGACCGCGCGACGCCCCTTGCCGGGGATCTCGACGGTCTGGATCCGCAGCGGCTTGTAGGCGAAGTCCAGGACCCAGATCCCCTCGCGATCCCTGGGCAGGGGCGCGGTCTGGATGGAGGTCCAGCCGAACGAGACGCGGTCGTGCCGCCAGGGGATCGTCGGCAGTTCCGGGATCAGCCTGGGCGCCGGGTCGGGCGTGGGCTTGATCATGTCGTCGGGCTGGAGCCCGGGGATCTCGGGGGCGGCTTCCTGCGCCGGGGCGAGGGCGGCCGTCGTCGAGAGCGCCAGGGCGAGCGCGATCCGCCTAATGAGGATCGACACGGGACAGTCTCCCCAGGTGTTTGTCCCGCGAGAGGGACGGAAGCCAGTGCGTTACGTTCGGCAGACGGGATCCGAGTCGCGAGGCGCGTCCGGGTGCGGCCCCGGAAGCTATCCCGAAGGGTCGAGGCCCGTCAAGCCGACTTCAAGTTTAGCCGGCGCCCGGGCGGGCGGGCCGCGGCGGCCGGCGTGGCGCGGCGATTTTCCGCCTCGCCGGGCGAATCGCCAGGGTTGCAACGCCTGCGCGGGCCCTTACAATGAAGCGGCGCGGCCCCCGGGGGCCGAGACGGGACGAACCCACGAAGGACTCGCCGCCCATGATGATCCGCGGGATTGCAACGAGCGCCGCCCTCCTCGTCATGATGGTCGCGGCGGCCGTGGCCGAGGAGGGGCCGAGCGAGGGGTTCGAGACGATCACCCTGAAGGACGGCCAGCGCGTCGTGGGGGACGTGGTCGCCGAGAAGCCCGAGGCCCTGTACGTCGACCTCGGGTACGACCTGCTGAAGATCCCCCGCGAGACGGTCGCGAGGCGGGCCAAGGGGGAGGACGCCGACGGCGAGGTCGTCGTTAGGCCCGGCTCCACCGTGGCCGACCCCTCGGGATTCTTCACGACCGGCACCCTGCGCCCCGCCCCGGTGAAGGAGCTGGTCGCCAAGCACGGCGAGGCCGTCGTGGCGATCGAGACGCCGTCGAGCAAGGGCTCAGGCTTCCTCGTCAACGACGAGGGCTACGCGATCACCAACGCGCACGTCATCGAGGGGGAGACCCGGATCGCCGCCATCCTCTACGAGAACGCCCCCGGCGGCGGCCTGTCGCGGCGGCGCGTGGAGGACGTGGAGATCGTCGCGATCAACCCGTTCTTCGACCTCGCCCTGATCAAGCTCCCCCTGGCCGAGGGCGTGAAACCCGGCCACGCCGTCCTGGGTACAGAGGGGGTGAACTCGGGCGATTCGGTCTTCGCCGTGGGCAACCCGCTGGGGATGGAGCGGACCGTGACCCAGGGGATCGTCAGCAATCGGAGCCGGAACCTGGAAGGCCAGCTCTACATCCAGACCGACACCGCGATCAACCCGGGCAACTCCGGCGGCCCCCTGTTCAACCAGCGCGGGGAGGTCGTGGGGGTGACGAGCCGGGGGGCCCGGGCCGACATGGCCGACAACCTCGGGTTCGCCATCCCGGTCGCCTACGTCAAGGACTTCATCCGCCACCGCGAGGCGTTCGCGTTCGACAAGACCAACCCCAACAGCGGCTACCGCTACCTCGACCCTCCTCGACGCCATCGGCGCGAGAAGCCGGAGGGCCTGATCGGCAAGTCCGGCGAGGCGAGGTAGGCGAGCGGTGCGCCGCGCGCGAGGGACGGGCCCGACGGTCACCGCCGTCGGCCCTCCGGGCGTCCCCGAGGGGATGGCCCGGCGCGTTCGTTTGCGGAAGGGAAGCAATGGTCATCGGCAGCGGGCCGCGTGACGTGACAGGTTCCGCGCCCCCGGCCGGTGAGCCGTGGCGCGACAGGCAGCAAAATGGAGTGATGATCGATGCCTAAGGCCCAGGGGGCGATTCTTCGCCTGGCCCTCGTCGGATTGCTCGGGGTGACGAGCCTCGGCTTGGCCGTCGGCCGCGTCCGCGCGGCGGCCCCGCCGGAGCAGGTCCTGCCCGACTCGACGCTGTTCTTCCTGAAGGTCGCCGACGTCGGCCAGTTCCGCGAGGCGTTCCGCGCCAGCACCTACGGCCAGCTCCTCGCCGACCCGGCCCTGGCGGATCTCCGCGCCGACTTCGTCGAGAAGATCAAGCCGACCAGCGACTCCCTCAAGGAGCGCGTGGGCGTCTCCCTCCAGGAGCTGATCGAGCTGCCCAAGGGCGCCGTCGCCATCGCGGCGATCGCCGGCGCCGGGGACAAGTCGGCCGTCTCGCTGGCGATCATCGCCGACGCCGGCGAGAACGCGCCGAAGCTCGCCGAGGTCCTGGTCCGGAGCGGCAAGCAGGCGGCCGACAACGGCGCCAAGGTCGTCGTCGAGACCTTCAAGGGGAACCCGCTCCACGTGATCACGCCGGCGGACAAGCCGGGCGACGACCAGGAGGCCCCGCCGCCGGTCGTCTGGACCCAGTCCGGGAGCACGTTCCTGCTCGGCAGCAACGTCGACGCGATCAAGGACCTGGCGACCAACGCCGACGGCCGCGGCTCCTCCGCCTTCGCCTCCGGCGAGGCCTACGTCAAGACCCTGAGCAAGGTCGGCGGCGAGTCCGCCCAGGTGGTCTGGTTCGCCGACGTCGCCCGGATCGTCAAGTTCGCCACCCAGGCCGGCGCCCGCGGCAACGACGTCCAGGCCCAGCAGCTCGCCTTCCAGATCCAGGCGCTGGGGCTCGACGGCCTCAAGTCGGTCGGCGGCAGCCTGTCGCTGAACGCCGGCGGCTACAGCAGCCTGACCAAGACGTTCTTCAACGCCCCCGCCGCCGGCATCAAGGGCCTGCTGAAGATCTTCTCGTTCCCCCCGATCGCCGTCCGCCCCGAGCCCTGGGTCCCGGCCACCGTCGCCAGCTACCAGACCTTCTCCTGGGACCTGGACAACGCCTACAAGGCCATCGAGGACCTGGTCAACCAGTTCCAGCCGGGCATGCTGAACGTCCTGGAGCAGCAGCTCGTCGGCCCCGAGGGGGGCCAGCCGCTGTCGTTCCAGAAGGACGTCTTCGGGCCGATCGGCGACCGCATCAGCATGATCAGCGACTTCAAGAAGCCGATCAAGGAGGATAGCCAGCGCGTCGTCGTGTCGGTCGCCCTGGAGGACGCCAAGGCGTTCCAGGCGACGCTCGACCGGGTGATCGAGCTGGCCCGCGCCAACCCCAAGAAGCGCGAGTTCCAGGGCTCCACCATCTACGACTTCGAGCTGCCCGAGATGCCCGCCCAGAACGGCGTGCAGGCCCAGATCAAGGGCCCCGTCAGCGTGACGGTCGCCAAGGACTCCCTCTTCATGACGACCGACGCGGCGCTGCTGGAGCAGCTCCTCCGCCCCGGCGTCGTCCCGCTCGCGGAGAGCCCGGAGTTCCAGACGGTCGCCAAGGAGATGCCGGAGAAGGTCAGCGGCATGACGTTCGTCAAGCCCGACGAGCAGGCCCGCCTGACCTATGACATGTTCAAGTCCGGCCGCTTCGAGGAGGCTTTCCGGCAGGGCATGGCCGCCAGCCGCCCCGGCCAGCCCGCCCCCGAGATCCCGCAGCTCGTCGACCCGGACAAGCTGCCGGACTTCGAGGTCTTCGCCAAGTACCTGACCCTCAGCGGCAGCTACAGCGTGATGGACGACGACGGCTTCACCCAGACCGGGTTCAGCCTGCCGAAGTCCAACCCCTGATCGTCGGCCATCCCGCCGGAACGATCGATCGACCGACAGACCCCGCGGCGAGCCGGACCATCCGGCTCGCCGCTCCCATTTCATCCCTGGGAGGCCCGCCGATGCCCCGGCCCGACGCCCACATCAAGGTCCGGGGGGCGCGGACGCACAATCTCAAGGGGATCGACCTCGACCTCCCCCTCGGCCGCCTGATCGTCGTCACCGGCGTCGGCGGCGCGGGCAAGAGCACGCTGGCGCTCGACACGCTGTACGCCGAGGGCCGGCGGCGCTACGTCGAGACCTTCTCCGCCTACGCCCGCCAGTTCCTGGAGCCGGTCGAGAAGCCCAACGTCGACCGGGTCGAGGGCCTGCCGCCGGCGGTCGCTCCGGGCACGGGCTCGCGGCCGTCCGGTCGGGCGACCGTCGGATCGCTCTCCGAGGCCCACGACCACCTCGCCCTCCTCTTCGCCCGTCGCGGCGAGGTCCGCTGCCGCGCCTGCGGCGAGCGGGTTTTTCCCGCGACCCCGCTGACCGTCGCCGACGCCATCGACGCGCTGCCGGAGGGGACGCGCTACGAGATCGCCTTCCCCGTCGACCTCCTCCCCGGGACCGACCTGGCCGCGCTCGGTCGGGTCCTGCTCGAACAAGGGACGACCCGGCTCCGCGCCGGCGACCTCCGGATCGACCTCACGGCCGAGACGCTCGACGCCGCCGGGCTCGTGACGGACGCCCCCAGCCAGCTCGACGCGATCGTCGACCGCCTGGTCCGGGGCCGCGACGCCACGCCGCGCCGGCTGGATTCCATCGAGACGGCGCTGGGGCGCGGGCTCGGCCGCTGCCGGATCGTCACCGAGGGGGGCGCGCTCGCCTTCGTCCGGGGCTGGCGATGCGGGCGGTGCGGTGCCGACCACGTCGAGCCCCAGCCCAACCTGTTCCGCTGGACCAGTCCCCTCGGCGCATGCCAGCGCTGCGAGGGGACGGGGGAGGACGCCGACGGCCGGCCCTGCGAGGCTTGCCGGGGCGCGCGTCTGCGGCCCGAGGCGCTCGCCGTCCGGGTCGGCGGCCTGAACGTCGCCGAGTTCTCCGCCCTGACGGTCGACAGCGCCCTCGCGACGCTGGCCTCCTGGGCCGCCCCCGACGAGCCGCCCGACGTCGCGGCCCAGCGGGCGCGGATCGCCGCCCGGCTCGAAGCGCTCGACAGGATCGGCCTGGCCCACCTGCCGCTCGACCGACCCGCGCGCGACCTCTCCGCCGGCGAGCTGCGTCGGGCCTCTCTTGTCCGCGTGCTGGGGACGGGCCTGGTGGGGACGCTCCACGTCCTGGACGAGCCGACGACCGGCCTCCACCCGCATGACGTCGGCCGGATGCTCGACGCGATCCGCGGGCTCCGCGACGAGGGCAACACGCCGATCGTGGTGGAGCACGACGCCGAGGTGATCCGCGCGGCCGACTTCGTCGTGGATCTCGGCCCAGGCGCGGGCGAAGCCGGAGGCTCGGTGGTCTACTCCGGCCCGGTCGCCGAGCTGCTCGACGCCCCCGGCTCGGTCACGGCCGACTTCCTGACCGGCCGCCGCGCCGTCGGTCGCCCGGCGTCCCGCCGCGCGCCGTCGCGGGGGTTCCTGACCCTGCGGGGGGCATCGGCGCGGAACCTCAAGGGGATCGACGCGGCCTTCCCGCTCGGCGTCCTGTGCGTGGTGACGGGGGTCAGCGGCGCGGGGAAGTCGGCCCTCGTCGAGGAGACGCTGTACCCCGCGCTCCGGAACGCGCTCGCGGGCGAATCGCTCCCGACGCCGCCGTTCGAGTCGCTGGAGGGGATCGGCGACCTGGCGCTGGTCGAGCGGCTGGACCATTCGCCGATCGGCCGATCGGGCCGGGCGAACCCCGCGACATACTTGAAGGCGTTCGACGAGATCCGCCGCGTATTCGCCGCGACGCACGACGCGAAGCTCAGGAACTACGGGCCGGCGAAGTTCAGCTTCAACGTCGACGGCGGCCGATGCTCGGCGTGCAAGGGGGAGGGGATCCGTCGCATCGACATGCAATTCCTCCCCGCCGTGACCGTGCGCTGCCCCGACTGCAAGGGGACGCGATACCGGCCGGAGGTCCTGGAGATCACCTATCGCGGCAAGACGATCGCGGAGGTGCTTGAGTTGACCGCGCGCGAGGCGTTCGCCTTCTTCCGCAACCGGCCTCGGATCCAGTCGCGGCTGCGTCCCCTGCTGGATCTGGGGCTGGCCTATCTGAGGCTCGGCCAGCCCTCCGCGACCCTCTCCGGCGGCGAGGCCCAGCGCCTGAAGCTGGCGGCGTTCCTCGGCGGCTCGACGGCCGCGCTCAACCGGATGGGCAACATCTCCCACACGCTGTTCATCCTGGACGAGCCGACCGCCGGCCTCCACCCGGCCGACATGGTCCGCCTGCTGGAGGCGCTGTCGAACCTCGTCGACCGCGGCCACTCCGTCATCGTCGTGGAGCACAGCCCGGAGGTGATGCTCGCCGCCGACTGGATCATCGACCTCGGCCCCGGCGCGGGCGAGCGCGGCGGCCGGATCGTCGCCCAGGGGACGCCCGAGGACGTGGCGAGGTCCGGAACGGCGACCGGCGAAGTCCTGGCGGCTCGGCTCGGGTCGAGATAGCGGCGGCCCACGGTGGACATTACCGGATTAACCCGAGCTTCCATGCGGGAGCAGCCGCCATGCCAAGCAAGAGCAGTCCGCTGCCCGGCCCGATCTCGAGCGACCACGAATTGCTGCGGGAAATCCTCGGCGGCTCCCCCTTGGGTTTACACCAGACTCACCACGTCGTACTCCCCGCCGCGAGGAGGTCATTGGAGATCTGTCTCCGGAGCGTCAATGGGGTTGGCGCCGTCTGGGGAGACATTCCAAACCACTACGAGAACGGCGAGCCGACCGGCCCGGAACTGGACGACATCAGTTTATTCCGCCTCTGGGCCGCCGACGTCAATCAACGATATGTTCTCAGGTTTGGCTGTGCCGCCAAGCTGGGTTGTTTCACCGCCGTGATCGATGCTCGGACTCAAGAAGACCTGATCCAGCTCCTGGATAAATCCCGCCCCCCCGACACGGCCCCCTTCATCGACGACGTCCTGCCGGCCATCGTCCGCTCGATAGAGCGCCTTGGATGGTCGTACATCCCGCTCTCGGACGAGTATCCGTTAGCCCTGTTCATCGTCTCCCCGGCCAGGAAGGCTTCAATCGCCGGTATCAAGGCCGCCGCCCTGCGCGAGGGAATCCCCTTTTCCCAGCTCCAGTACATCACGGGTCGTGAAACCTGGAGGCTTTGCCCCGAGTTGCGGCGCATGTGCCGAGTTTCCCACGGTGAATCAAAGTGACGGGCCGAGAAGGAGGCGGGCACTCTCTCGGATTATCCTGCGCGGCTGGTCCGCGTTGGATTCCGTCCTCGGGTCCACGGCAACCAACTCGAATCTGCGTCGCTCCCGGGGAAATGCCGGCCGGGTTGACGGCGGAAGGAAGCGAACGCTCGGGGCTGGCACGCGGGAGAGGGCGGCGCAAGCCCGCGCCGCCGGACTCGAACGCACATGGTTCGACCAAGTCCGAACCCGTGCTTCCCGTCCCGCGTCCTTGACCCATCGAGGACGGGCGACGAACAATGGAGCCTCGCGGGGCGAGGTCGAGGCGGGGAGGATGCTACGATGGCGAAGGAAGGGTTCGCGGGGCCGCTGGAGCAGATCTCGCCGTTCCAGTATCGGATCCCGAAGGACTACCGGGAGGACATGCGGGTCGACGGCGTCATCTTCGCCGACGACTCGCTGATCGGGCACATCCGGGCCGACCAGGGGCCGGAGCAGGTGGCGAACGTCGCCACGCTGCCGGGCATCCAGAAGGCCAGCCTGGCCATGCCGGACATCCACTGGGGCTACGGCTTCTGCATCGGCGGCGTCGCGGCGACCGACCCCGAGGAAGGGGGCGTGATCTCCCCCGGCGGGGTCGGCTACGACATCAATTGCGGCGTCCGGCTGCTGCGCACCGACCTGGAATGGGCCGACGTGAAGGGGCAAATTCGCCCGCTGGTGGAGCAGCTCTTCCGCGACGTCCCCACCGGGGTCGGCCAGCGCGGGCCGTTCTCCTTCACCAAGCCGCAGCTCGTGGAACTGATGGAGAAGGGGGTCTCGTACGTCGTTAACAAGGGCTGGGGGACCGAGCGCGACATCACGTTCGCCGAGGCCGGCGGCCGGCTCGACAACGCCGACCCCGGCCGCGTCAGCGACCGCGCCATCATGCGCGGGGCCGACCAGTGCGGGACCCTCGGCTCGGGCAACCACTTCATGGAGGTCCAGGTCGTCGACCGCGTCATCGACGAGCCCGCCGCGAAGGTGATGGGCTTGCACGAAGGCCAGATCACCGTCCTGATCCACTCGGGCTCGCGGGGGCTGGGCTATCAGGTCTGCGAGGACTTCCTCACGGTGTTCAAGGACGCCCCCAGGAAGTACGGCTTCACGCTCCCCGACAGGCAGCTCGCCTGCGCGCCGGTGCGGAGCCCGGAGGGGCAGGCGTACCTGGGGGCGATGCGGGCCGCGGCCAACTACGCCTGGTGCAACCGCCAGCTGCTGACCCACCAGGCGCGCGAGGTCTTCGCGAAGGTCTTCGGCAAGCCGTGGCAGAAGCTGGGGATGGACCTGGTGTACGACGTCGCGCACAACATCGCCAAGTTCGAGGAGCACGACGTCGGCCGCGGCGTGCGGAAGGAGGTCTGCGTCCACCGCAAGGGGGCCACGCGGGCCTTCCCGCCGGGCCATCCCGAGATCCCCGAGGCCTACGCCGAGACCGGCCAGCCCGTCATCATCCCCGGCAGCATGGGGACGGCGAGCTGGGTCCTCGCCGGCCAGCCCGGCAGCATGGTCCACTCGTTCGGCACGAGCTGTCACGGCGCGGGGCGGCTGATGAGCCGCACGGCCGCTGTGAAGCTCGCCGAGGGCCGCCGGATCGACCGCGAGCTGGCCGACGTCGGCATCATCGCCAGGGCCCGCGGCCACAAGGGGCTGGCGGAGGAGCAGCCCGCCGCGTACAAGGACGTCGACCTCGTCGTCGACGTCGTGGACAAGGCCGGCATCTCCAAGAAGGTCGCCCGCCTGCGACCGGTGGGCGTCATCAAGGGGTGAGATTATGAATCCCAGGCTGGTCATCGGACTGACGCTCTGCTGGACGACGCTGGCCGCGTCGGGTCGCGCGGACGACCTCCGCCCGATCCCGCTGAAGTCGGAGGTCCGCGAGGTCCAGCCGATGACCGGCATCGTCCTGTGGTCGACGAACGCGGCCGTCCGCACGGCGCCGATCCAGCTTGAATTCCGCTACTTCCCGTACGCCGAGGTCATCCGGGGGAAGGACGAGTACGACTGGGGGCCGGTCGACAAACTGCTCGACGAGGTGGCGACGCGCAAGCATCAGGCGATCATCCGCTTCTTCGACACCTATGTCGGCAAGCCCTCGGGCGTCCCGGAGTACATCCGGGCGCTGCCGGACTATCGCGGCGTGGACGCCCTCTCGGAGAAGAAGAAGACCGGCTTCGCGGACTGGTCCCATCCCGAGCTGCGCCGGTGCGTCCTGGAGTTCTTCCGCCGGTTCGCCGAGCGGTACGACGACGACCCGCGACTGGCGTTCCTGGAGGTCGGCTTCGGCCTCTGGGCCGAGTACCACATCTACGACGGCCCGATGACGATGGGCGGGACATTCCCCTCGCTCGACTATCAACGCGAGTTCGCGCTGACCCTGGCCGATGCGTTCAGGCGGACGCCCTGGATGATCTCGGTCGACGCGGCGGCCGACCGCGCCCCGTTCGCGAACGACCCGAAGCTGCTCGCCCTGCCGTTCGGCCTGTTCGACGACTCGTTCAACCACGCCGACCACGCGCGCTGGAACGAGCCGAACTGGATCACCCTGGGCCGCGACCGCTGGAAGGTCGCCCCGACCGGCGGCGAGTTCAGCTTCTACGAGCCGAAGGACCAGGAGGAAGCCCTCGCGCCGAAAGGGCCGCACGGCGTCCCGTTCGAGGAGCACGCCGCGAAGTTCCACATCTCGTTCATGATCGGCGACGCCCAGCCGCGTCACCAGGAGCCCGAGCGGATCCGCGAGGCCGGCATGGCGTGCGGCTATCGCTTCCGCGTCGTCGACTTCCGCGGGTCGGCCGATCGCTCCGTCCCGACGATCGAGAACACGGGCTTCGCCCCGATCTACCACGACGCCTACCCGGCCGTCGGCGGGGTGCGCTCGGCCGTGTCGCTGAAGGGCCTGCTCCCCGGCGAGTCGCGCGCCTTCCCGATCGAGGCCGGCGGAGAGGCTTTGACCATCGAATCCGACCGCCTCGTCCCCGGCCAACGGATCGAGTTCGACGCGGACCTTTGATGGCTCGCGCGTCGTCACGCCTCGCGCGTGACTCGCCAGATCGACCACGCGCCGAGGCCGATCATGGCGAGTCCGGGAGCCATGCAGGCGATCGCGACCGTAGGCGACGCGGACCGGATCGGCGGCAGGGCGAGCGCGGTCGCGACGGCGCCGACGGCGATCCACAGGAGCCCGGGCGTCCGCTCGTCGTCGATGAACACGCGGCCCTCAATCCACCAGCGGCCTGCTCCGCCAGACGAGCTGGCAGCGATTGCCTTCGGGATCGTGGAAGAAGCAGGTTTTGATATTGGAGTCGTCGGCGGCGGTGTCGGTCTCGAAGCGGATTCCGAGCCTCTCAAGCTCGGCCTTCTTGCCGAAGACGTCGTCGACCCAGAACGCGAGGTGACACACCCAGCGCTGGTTGGCGTTCGCGTGGTCGGCGGGGCGGGCGATGATCTCGATGGCGCCGCCGTGGTCGTCGGCGAGGAAGTAGCCGCCGGGCGGGTTGCCGTCGCCGACGCGGGCGACCTTCATCCCCATGACGCGGATGTAGAAGTCCTTCAGGGCTTCCAGGTCGGCCGCGTAGATCGCGAAGTGTTCCAGTCTCGCCATCGGTCGCTCATCCTTTCCGCGACTTCCTCGCGGGCTTGATCCCGGCCAGCTCCAGCACCGCCCGCCACTCGTCGTCCGTGACCGGCTGGACCGAGAGCCGGCTCCCCTTGCGGAGCAGCTCCATCCCCGCCAGCGCGGGGACCTCGCGGAGGCTCGCCAGGCTCAGGGGAGGGTCGACGGGCCGCACGGGCTTGATCGTGACCTGGAACCAGATCGGTGCGTCGGGCTTGCTCTTGGGGTCGTGGTAATGGGAGTCGGGGTCGAAGGCCGACGGATCGGGATGGCCCGCCTCGATTACCTCGGCGATGCCGACGACGGCCGCGGGGTCGGCGTTGGAGTGGTAGTAGAGCACGCCGTCGCCGACCTTGATGGAGTCGCGCAGGAAGTTCCGGGCCTGGTAGTTCCGCACGCCGTTCCAGCCCGTCGAGCCGTCGCGCTCCAGGTCGGCGTAGGAGTAGGATTCCGGCTCGGACTTGAACAACCAGTAGGCCATGCGGGATCCTCGGACGTCCGCCGTTCGGTCGATCGGCCGTCCATAAGACCGACCCGCTTCGGATTCGGCAACAGGAGATTTCATGGGCACGGACATGCTGGTCGTACTCGCGATCGATGACAACTCACCCATCGAAGGGCCCCGCTTCTTCAACACCCCTTCCTATTGGGACCTGACGAACGATTTCGGCCTAACGGGGGGCAAACACTACGAGTTCCACGCGGCCATCGCCGGCGTGCGAAACGAAACCGGCTTACCGCCCTTGATCCCGCCCCGCGGAGTGCCGGATTATCTGATGCCCCACAGGTCTCGGGAGCGCCCACCCGCGACCCACGATGCTGAAGCGTCGTCCCCGGAGCCGGCGCGACGGACCGAATGCCAGACTCCGAGCCCGGGATCCAACGACTTGGCGGCGTGGAACGACATGTATCCGATGTTCGATGGGTTATGCAGCAGCGGCATTGTAGGCTGGTTGACGTTGGAGGAGATCGGGGCGGCGATGCGACATCACAACCTTGATGGTTCTCACCTGGACTCCTCGGTTCTGCTTGTTCTGGACGCGATGGAGGCGGCGGAACGTCGCTACGGACGGGACCGGGTCCATCTGGTGTTCGGGATCGAATGAACGACCATCCTTCCCTTGAAGACGAGGCCGGGTGCGAGGCCCCGCGCATGGCCGTCTTGACCCCGGCCGGCCGCGGGGCGGTGGCCGTGGCTCGCGTGTGGGGGCCGGACGCCCTGGCGACGGTGGACGCGGCGTTCCGCCCCATGCGCGGGAAGCCGCTGGCCGAGACGCCGCCGATGCGCCCCCGGCTCGGCCGGCTCGGCGCGGGGCTGGGCGACGAGGTCGTCGTGGTGATCCTCGACGGCGAGCCCGGCGGCGTGGAGGTCCAGTGCCACGGCGGTTCGGCCGCGATCGAGATGGTCCTCCGGGCGCTCGCCGATGGGGGGGCGCGGCTGGTCGAGCCTTCGGCGTTCCTCCGCGCTGCCACCCCGACGGAGACGTCGGCCGAGGCGTGGGAGGACCTGGCGCGGGCGCGGACGCTCCGCGCGGCCGAGATCCTGCTGGAGCAGGCCCAGGGGGCGCTCGACCGGGAGGTCGAGTCGATCGCGAACGGCGGCCCGGACTCGACGTCGCGGCTGGATGCGTTGATCGATCGCGGTCGGGTCGGCGTCCGGCTGGTCGAAGGCTGGCGGGTCGTGATAGCGGGGCGGCCGAACGCGGGCAAGAGCCGGCTGCTCAACGCCCTGGCCGGCTACGAGCGGGCGATCGTCGCTCCGACGCCCGGCACGACGCGCGACGCGGTGACGGCGCGCACCGCGTTCGACGGCTGGCCCGTCGAGCTGGTCGACACCGCGGGAGTACGGTTGGCCGAGGACGTGGTGGAGCGGTCGGGCGTCGAACGGGCGCTCCGCGAGCGGGCGCGGGCCGACCTGACGCTGCTGGTGCTGGACCGTTCGCGCCCGCTGGAGCCGGGCGACGAGGCGTCGCCGGGGCCGAGCACGCTCATCGTCGCCAGCAAGGCCGACCTCCCCGCCGCGTGGGACCCCGCCGAGGTCTCCGGCGCGACCGCGTCGCTGGTCGTCTCGGCCGAGACGGGGGAAGGTCTCGAAGCGCTGGGCACCGCGATCGCGCGGGCGTTGGCGCCGGAGCCGCCCCCCCCGGGCGCGGGCGTGCCGTTCCGCCGCGGGCAGGTGGATCGACTCATCCGGATGCGAGCGAGCCTCGGCCCCTAGCGCCGCGACGGGTTCACGACCCGGAGCCGGGGGCCGGGGGGATGGCGGCGAAGTCGGGGCCCTTCGAGGCGAGCGGGCCGCGCGGGGCGAGTCGCAGGGCCCGCGGCGAGAGGTCGCGCGCCGGCAGGGCGGGGGCCTTGCGGTCGGCGAACTCGACGTCCAGGACCGGGGCGTCGTCGCGGGTGGAGAGGTTGACGAGCCAGTCCGACCGGGCGTAGCGCCTGGGGGAGACGCCGATGCGGCCGGCGTCGTCGGCCCGATAGGTGGTGATGTCGTGGTAGCCGACGTCCTCGCCCGTCCACCGGATGCGATCGGCGAGGCCGTCGGACTGGCCGCGGCCGTCGACCCGGAACAGGGGGGCGCCGGCGTCGCCGGTGCTGAAGACGGAATCGCGGGCCGTCACCTCGGCCATCGGCAGGCCGGCCTCGTCGGCCGAGCCGTCCAGGTGGACCATCCCCCCCTTGGCCCGCGCGAGGACGCGCTCCATCTTGAGCGAGAGCGAGGCGCCGTCGCCCGCGGGGCCGCCCCCCTGCGCGTGGAGCAGGCTGCCGTCGACGGCGACGACGGCATTGTCCAGCCGGGCGTCGAGCCGCTGGCCCGGCGCGACGAAGACGGCGTCCCCCACGGACCGGATGAAGCCGTCCCGCAGCCGGACGACGGCCGGACCCGCGACGCCGGGCCCGTTCGGGTCGCGGGGCGACGGGACCACGATCGCCGCGTGCGCCGGCGCCTGGCCGACCAGGCTGATCGTGCAGTCGGACAGCTCCAGCGACGCCCCGGCCGCGACGCTGACGGCGGCGAGCCTCCCCATCAGCTGGTGGTCGTCGTCCTCGACCAGGAGGTCGAGGCCCTGGAGCTTCAGCTCCCCGGACTGGACCTGGAACAGGGCCGTCCAGGCGGAGGAGGACCCGAAGGGGGAGGGATGGAACCTCAGTTTCGGGCGGCGCCCGCCGGGCTGGGCCGCGATGGTCCACGATCCGGGGGGGAGCGCCAGGGTGGTCAGCTCCAGCTCGGCCCCGGCCGCGACGCGCAGCTCGCCGCCGTCGCCGTCCCGAGCCGCCGCGATCATGCCCCGGAACTGCTCGGCGCCGCGGATCAGGTCTTCCTCGTCGGGATGCCGCGCCGGGGCGGCGTCCGCGTCCCGTCGCGGCTGGGCCGGGGGAGAGGAGGCGACGGGGGGCGTCGGCTCGGGTTCCTCGGGCTCCGCGTTCACCATGGGGGGCATGGTCGCGGCCATCGGGGGCTCGGGCTCCTCGGTGGTCGGCGTGGGGGGCGCGACGGCCGCCGGGGTCGTCGGGACCGGCGTCGCGGAGCCGGAGGTCGCCAACGCGACCTCGGGCTCGGCGTCCGAGGCGGAGGGCTCGACGATGAGGCCGCCGAACGGCCCCTTCCGCGCGCCGACGGAGGAGGGCCGGCCCTCGGCCGCGACCAGCCTGAACGCGCGGGCCGGCGCCTCGGGGCCCTGGGCCAGCTCGCGGGCCGGGTCGGGCGACTCCCAGACCGGCGGCGCGGCCAGGACGGAACGGTCCTCCCGGAGGCCCGATCGCCAGGCGTCGAAGTCGGCGACGGCCTCCTCGGAGTTGGGGGCGTCGGCGACCCGCAGGTAGGCGTCGAACGGGCCGTAGAGGTTCCCGCGGCCGAGCCAGGCGAGGTCGCGCGGGGAGTCGACCATGGCGAGGACGCGGCCGGGCGTCGAGGGGTCGGCCGCGGCCATCACGCAGTCGTCCACGCGGAACCCGACCCTGGGCCCGCGCGCCAGGAAGACGGGGGAAACGCCGGCCATGAAGCTGGACCGGACGGCCGTGACGTCGCGCGGATCGGCCGCCCCGCCGCCGGCGTCGTCCAGGACGACGGCCGGCCCGCCGGGGCCGAAGGTGCAGTCGTACAACTTGACGTCCGCCGGCCCGCGGCACTCGACGGCCGCCGCGCCGGGGTCGAAGTGGCACTGGCGGGCGACGATCGCCGGCGGCCGGTCGCCGGTGGCGTCCGGGCGGGAGACGCGGCCGAGCACCGCCGGGATCCCGGGACCGCCCCCCGGGCCGCGGCGGAAGGAGCAGCCGGTGAGCTGGAGTTCGGCGTCGTCCAGGACGATGGCGGCGAGGCGGTCGTCGAGCGCGCGGCCCTCGGCCTCGAAGGTCAGGCCCTCGATGGCGATCCGGCCGCGCGTGAAGGCCAGGAGGGCCGTCCCCGGTCGGTCCCCGCCGCCGGCGGCGTCGGCGACGAACCGCAACACCGGGCGCCTGCCGACCTCGGCCCGGATCGTGAGGTCTCGGGCGTCGCCGCGGGGGGCCGGGACGCGGCCGGTCAGCAGGTAGGGGCCGTTCTCGGTCAGCGTGACGACGGACTTGTGGGGCGCGGAGGCCAGCACCGCCGCCAGGTCGTCGCCCGGCCGGACGTCGATCTTCCGGGGGGCCGACGAGGCCGCGAGGGGGGCCGCCTCCGGGCCCGCCGCGGGGGGCGTCGGCCGCGGGTTCGACGCGACCCGGGACGCGCTCAGCGACGGATACTCGACCGCCGGGGTGGGCGCCGAGGGGTCGGCCAGCTCGCGCCCCCAGTAGAAGAGGCCGGCCGCCAGCAGCGCGAAGCCGGCCAGCGTCGCGAACGCCATCGGGCGCTCCCACGCCGGCCGCTCGGCGGGGGCCGCGGCGGCCTCGAACCGGGGCAGGGGGATGCCGACCCGGCCGGCGACCCCGAGCAGCTCGCGCACCAGCTGCTCAGGCGACTGGCAGCGGCGGTCGCGGTCCTTGACCATCAGCCGGTCGAGCACCTTCGCCAGCGCCGGGGGGACGTCCGGGTTCAGCTCGCGGACGTCCGGGGGGGGCTCCTCCTGGTGCTGGAGGAGCTTCTGGAGCACCGTCCCCCCCGGGAACGGCGGCCGGCCCGTCAGCATGTGGAACAGGGTGCAGCCCAGCGAGTACAGGTCGCCGCGGACGTCCACGTCCCGGGGGTCGCGGGCCTGCTCGGGGCTGATGTAGTCGAACGTCCCCAGGGTCATCCCGGTCTGCGTCAGCCCGCCGCGATCCCCCTGGCGCTCGAACCGCCGGGCGAGCCCCATGTCGACCAGCTTCGCCCGGCCCTCGGGCGTGATGATGATGTTCGAGGGCTTGACGTCGCGATGGACGACGCCGCGATGCGAGGCGTGGACCAGGGCCTGCGCCATCTGGAGCGTGACGTCGACCGCCTCGGCGACCGACATCGGGCCGCGCTCGTCCACCCGGCGGCGGATCGTCTCCCCCTCGACGTATTCGAAGATGATGAAGTGATACGGCCCGTCGCGCCCCAGGCTGAAGACCCGGGCGATGTTCTCGTGGTCGAGCCGGGCCGCCGCCCGCCCCTCCTGGTAGAAGCGCCGGACGACCTCGGGGTCGTCCATCTGGTCCGGGGGGAGGAGCTTCAGCGCCACCTCGCGGTCGAGGGTGGCGTCGTGGGCGCGGAAGACGGCGCCCATGCCGCCGGCCCCGATCGCCTCCTCCAGCACGAAGCCCCCCAGCACGTCCCCGGGGCGGGGGGTCGGCGCGGCCGGCGGGCGGGAGGTCCCGGCCGCCCGCCGCGAGTCCACGCTCGATCCCCGGGCGGCCGTCGGCGCGTCGGCGGGCGCGGCCGCCCTCGACGCGCGCGAACTCCCCTGCTGGCGCGGGCCGGGTTGGGGCGCGCGACCGCCTGGCGGTTCGGATTGGTCGTGGGGGGGCTCGTGCTGGCTCAAAGGGGCTCATCCCCGCAACAGGACGTCCGTGCGCGTACCAAACGACGTATCGAGACGAGGGCCAGGGCCCGGAGACGTGATCCCCGCCGGGTGCATGCTTGGACCGCGGGGCACTGGTACTATAGATCCGGCCGCCCGCGCTGTCAACGCCCACCGAGTCGCGCGCGAGCCTCGCGATCTCGGCGGCGCGACTCCCTCATCCCACGCGAATCCCTCGCCCGATTCGAGCGGCCAGCCCCCGACGGCGGGGTCGCCGCGGAGTTGGCTTCGTTCGCGCGCCGCCGTCGCCCGCGATTCACGATCAACCTTCTCTCCGGCAATGACTTGCGACCAACCAGGCTTGGCTTCGTTCGTCATTTTCGAAGTGCTTTCCTTTCTTGTCACCCCAGACTCCGCGAGACGAAACGCGCGTCCTCTCGCCCGACGACCGGGGGCGGCCCGAAGCGAAGGGCGGGGGTCGTCGGACGATACAGATAGCGGCGGTTCATGGTCGGCGTGACTGGCGAGCCCGCCGATAACCGGCGTCTGTCGCCCTCCACCGGCGCGATGGCCCGCCTCATGAGGCCACAAGGGACGATGGATCGGCACGCCCGAGCGGTCCCAGCGGCGTCGCCCAGCGATCCTCAACTGCTTCCGAGATGCCAAGGAACGCCTTCATCGAACACCGGCATGGTCAGCGTCCGGGCGGGCGGAATTTCACGTTCCTCGGATTTTTTTCCGGACGCCGCCGGTGAGGGCTCGCGGGCTCCGCCCACCGGGACGGGATATCGCCGCCGCGGGGCGCGCCATATCCGGGGATCGATTCGGGCTCAAGGCGAAAATCCCCGGTTGACGATACAACCCGCGGACGCATCGGCGATGTCGATGGCGGTCGCGGCGAGATGGATAGGATAGGCGGCGGCAGGAGGCAGAGTCATGTGGCACCGAGTCCTTCGGAGACGTCCGTTCCTTGCGAGGTCGCAAGCGGGCGGGCCGGCCCCCCACGCCGCGCGGAACAAGCGCCGCCTCGCCGTCGAGTCGCTCGAAGGTCGCGAGTTGCTGACCGCCGCGCTCGCCCCCATCCCGGACGTCGCGGCCCCGGCGGGGCAGGGCTATCAGCTGGCGCTGGACGGTAGCGCGGGCGGGGCGACGAACCAGCGGTTCACCGCCACGTCCGACAACCCGAACATCAAGGTCTCCGTCGCCGAGGGCCAGTTCTGGACGATCGACGTCCAGCACCTCTCGGCCGGCGCCGGGGATCCCAACATCATCAATGAGCCGCTGACGTTCCAGTTCTTCCCCGACGTCGCCCCGCAGACCGTCCAGCGGATCACCAACTTCAGCAACGACGGCTATTACGTCGACCAGGGCCGCTACTTCCCGCGGATCATCGAAGGCTTTATGGCCCAGGGGGGCTCGAACAGCCCCACCAGCACGGCGTCCTCCAGCGGCGTGACGCCCATCGGGATCGAGGTCGACCCCTCGGTCGCCTTCAGCAGCTACGGCCAGCTCGCGATGGCGAACACCGGCCAGCCCAACTCCAGCGACGCCCAGTTCTTCGTCACGTTCGGGCCGCAGACGGCGCTCGACCAGAAGTACACGATCTTCGGCCAGCAGGTCGACGGGTTCGACACGCTGGAGAAGATGTCCCAGATCACGACCGTCCAGTCGGGCGAGCGGTCGGTGCCGGTCAACCCGGTGACGATCACATCCTCCAGGATCACCAGCGAGAACCCCAACGGGGCGCTGCTGATCGACACCACCGCCGCCGGGCCGGGACAGACGGCGACGATCACCGTGACCGCGACCGACCCGGCCGACGGCTCGACCGCCACCCAGACCTTCCGCGTCTACACGGCCGGGAACACCGGGGCCGTGCGACGGATCCAGGACGTGCTGATCGCCACGCCGGTCGCGCGGGGGCGGTTCTTCGGCGGGACCAACACCATCGAGGTCAAGCAGGCCGACGCGCCGACCATCCCGCCGTCGCAGAACATCCAGGTCTTCGTCAACGGCGTGCTCGACTCCATCCGGCCGTCGCCGTGGGATCTGACGCAGATCATCGTCCAGGGCTCCAAGGCCAACGACACGATCACGGTGGACGACTCGGTCACCGTCCCGGCCACCATCGACGGCGGCCTGGGGGGGCGGAACCGGGTGAAGGCGGGGGGCGGCTACACGCTGGCCCACGGCTGGTTCGGGCGGACGACCCTGATCGCCGGCGAGGGCATGAACCAGATGGCCGGCCGCGAGGGGCACGTCAGGTTCCGGGCGAACGCCAACACCCGCTACGCCTTCGAGGGGGAGGCCCGCGGCCGGGCCAGCAACGGCGAGACGCTCCGGCCCAACGGCACCTACTACAAGTTCATCGGCAACCGCCTGGTCCCGGTTCTCAAGATCCGGGGCTGACGCTACGCTGGACTTCAAGCCGCGCCCGGCGCGGGCCGATCGAAGCGGGGGCGCCTCCCGCTTCGCGGCGTTTCGAAGGCCGATGATCCCAGCCCGACAGCCGCCATGACCCCGCTCCCCATCGACCCGAGCCTGCCCGAGATCCTCGACGCCCTGGACGCCCGGGGCGCGCTGGTGCTGGTCGCGCGGCCGGGCTCGGGCAAGACGACCCGAGTCCCCCCGGCGATGGTCCGTCGCGGCGCGGGGGGATCGGTGCTGGTGCTCCAGCCGCGTCGAGTCGCCGCGCGGTCGACGGCCGCGCGCATCGCCGACGAGCAGGGCTGGACGCTCGGCCGCGAGGTCGGCTACCACGTCCGGTTCGACCGCCGCGCCTCGGCGGATTCCCGCCTCGTCGTCATGACCGAGGGGATCCTCTCGCGCCGGCTCCTGGCCGATCCGTTCCTGGAAGGCGTCGGCGCGGTCGTCCTGGACGAGTTCCACGAGCGGAGCCTGCACACCGACCTGGCCCTGGCGCTCCTGCGCGAGGTTCGCCGCGAGGTCCGGCCCGACCTGCGGATCATGGTGATGTCGGCCACGCTCGACGCCGCGCCGGTCGCCGCGTTCCTGGACGCGCCGGTGGTGGAGGTCCCCGGCCGGACCTACCCGATCGCCGTCTCCCATCGCGACTCCCAGCGGCCGTCCGACCCGGAGACGATCGCCGGGGCCGTGGCCGACGTCCTGGCCGACCCGACCGATCGCGGCCACGTCCTTGTCTTCCTGCCCGGCACGGCCGAGATCCGCCGCGCCCAGTCGGCGCTGGGGGGGATCGCGTCGGCCCGCGACGCCGTGGTTCTGCCGCTGCACGGATCGCTGCCGCCGGACGAGCAGGACGCGGCGCTGCGGCCTTCGCATCGACGTAAGATCATCCTTGCGACCAACATCGCCGAGACCTCGCTGACGATCGACGGCGTGACGACCGTGATCGATTCCGGACTGGCGCGAGTCGCCGGGCATGACGCCTCGCGCGGGCTCGACCGGCTCGACCTCAAGCCGATCAGCCGGGCGTCGGCCGACCAGCGCGCCGGGCGCGCCGGGCGGACCGGGCCGGGGCGCTGCGTCCGGCTGTGGTCGGAGCAGCGGCACGCGCTGTTGGAGCCGTTCGAGGCCCCCGAGGTCCGCCGCGTCGACCTGGGCGCCACGCTGCTGACGCTCCACTCGTGGGGCGTGACCGAGCCCCGCGCCTTCGCCTGGTACGAGGCCCCGGAGCCCGAGCGGATCGACGCGGCCGAGGCGATGCTCGCGCGGCTGGGGGCGTTCGACCCCGCGACCCGGCGGATCACGCCGACGGGCGATCGGATGCTCGCGCTCCCGGTCCATCCCCGACTCGCCCGGCTCCTGCTGGCGGCGGCCGACGCGGGGCTGCTCCGCGAGGGGGCCGCGCTGGCGGCGCTGCTCTCCGAGAAGGACGTGGCCGATCGTCGCCGACCGGGCGGCCGACGGGGGGCGTCGGACATGCTCGACCGCCTGGATCTCCTGCGGGAAGCGGAGGCCGCCCGGTTCTCGCCCCATCTCAAGGAGCGCGGGATCGACGTGGCCGCGGCGCGACAGGCGGCGCGGATCCGGGACGACCTGGTCCGGCTGGGGTCGCGGCTCGAATCGGGCGGCCCGTCGGGGCTGGACGCGGAGGCCCGCGAGGAGGCGTTGCTCAAGCTCCTGATCCTGGCCTATCCCGACCGCGTCGTCCGGCGGCGGGGCTCGGAGGAGACCGGGGTGATGGTCGGCGGCCGGGGCATCCGGCTGGCGCGAGAGTCGGTGGTCCGGGAGGGGGAGTTCTTCCTGGCGCTCGACCCGAGGGAGGAGCGCCGGCGGGGGACGCTGGAGTTGCAGGTCTCCGTCGCCAGCGCCGTGCGGCTGGAGTGGCTGGAGGAGCTGGTGCCGCAGTCGATCCGCCGCGAGCGCCGGGTGGAGTACGACCCCGCGCGGGAGCGCGTCGCGGCGATGAACCGGCTCTGGTACGAGGACATCCTGATCCGCGAGGATCCGGCCAGGGCCCCCGACGGCCGCGAGACCGCGAGGGCGTTGTTCGAGGCCCTGCGCCATCGCGCGGGGGAGATCTTCCGGGCCGACCCGGCCGCCGCGGCGTGGCTCGCCCGCTACGAGTTCGTCCGGGAAGCGGTCCCCGAACTCGGCTGGCCGGCGCTGGACGATGAAGCCCTGGCCGGGCCGCTGGAGGTCCTCTGCCACGGCAAGTCCGGGATGGACGAGGTCCGGCGGGCGTCGAAGGTGGCGTACCTGGACGGGCTGATCTCGCACGACCAGTCGCGCGAGCTGGACGCCTGCGCCCCGAACTCGATCACGATCCCCAGC
Source organism: Paludisphaera sp. (assembly GCF_037189885.1). NCBI lineage: Bacteria > Pseudomonadati > Planctomycetota > Planctomycetia > Isosphaerales > Isosphaeraceae > Paludisphaera > Paludisphaera sp. The sequence goes on along the minus strand of NZ_JBBCIR010000016.1, from coordinate 549 downwards.
GGCCGGAGCGTCCGGCTGGAGTACGAGCCGGGCCGGCAGCCGGTCCTCGCGGCGAAGTTGCAGGAGCTGTTCGGCTGGCCCGAGGCCCCCAGGCTGGCCCGGGGCCGCGTCCCCCTGCTGCTGGAACTCCTGGGCCCCAACCACCGCCCGGTGCAGGTGACTTCCGACCTCCGCAGCTTCTGGGCGACCACCTATCATCAGGTCCGGAAGGACCTCCGCGGCCGATACCCCAAGCACCCCTGGCCCGAGGATCCCACCACCGCCCAGGCCCCCGTCCGCTCCCCCCGGCCGCGCTGAGGCCGTTGGCTTCGTTCGCGCGGAGTTCGAAGCGTTTTTCTCGCGATCCCCAACTCGTCGAGCGTGAAACGCGCGTCCCCTCTCCCGCTGGGAGAGGGTGGCCCGAAGGGCCGGGTGAGGGCCTGGGCGCTTCGGAGATCGCGACGGCTCATCTCCGGCGCGGCCGGCGCACACACCGAAACGCCCAGGCCCTCACCCGCCGCTGGCGCGGCTGCCCTCTCCCGGGGGGAGAGGGGACAAATTCGGGCCGGA
>NZ_JBBCIR010000015.1:0-27856 GCF_037189885.1 Paludisphaera sp. | reverse complement strand
CCCCCGCGCCCGCCGACGCGGCGGGCGCGGAGCCGAGCCCCGGCGGACGACCGCGTCCCTCTCGACATGACGTGAGGGCTCGGGATGCGGCTGTCCGTTTCGAAGGCTGTCGCTCCACCCTAAATGTACACTCCGACGGCCCCCCTTGCCAGCCCCGTCGCGCGGATTCTCGGCCAGGACGTCTTGCCGCGGGAGGGGCGCGGCGGTCACGATGCATGGCATGCGAATCGGCATCCTTTCCGACACCCATGATCGGGCCGACCGGACGCGGTCGGCCGTGGCGCTCCTGCTGGCCGCCGGCGCGGAGGCGTTGATCCACTGCGGCGACGTCACCACGCCCGACGTCGTGGAGGAGGTCGTGGGGGCCCCGGCCTACTTCGTGCAAGGCAACTGCGATCACGACCCCGACGCCCTGCGGCTGGCGATGCGACGTACTGGGGCGACCTGCCTGGGGCGCGGCGGGGTGATCGAGCTTGGGGGGCGTCGCGTCGCGGTGATCCACGGCGACTCCCCGCGCGACTACGCCCGGCTGACGGCCGAGGAACCGGACTACATTTTCTCCGGCCACACCCACGTCGCCCGCGACGTCCGCGAGGGCCCCACCCGCCACATCAACCCCGGCGCCCTGTACCGCGCCTCGACCTTCACCGTCGGCCTGCTCGACCTCGCCACCGACGAGTACACCTCGCTGACCGTCCCCCGCTGACGGCCCGACTCCGGTTGGCTTCGTTCGTCATCCCGGCGCGGCGTGTGAGTTGACGCAAGAGTTGATGTGGCATTGGTTTAGGCTGGAAATCAGTTGGCTTCGTTCGTCGAAATCGAATGGGCTTCGCGACCCCGTTGTGCCGACGACGGTAGGGGCTCCGGTTTCCCACGCCAGCCGGATCGACAGCCCAACGCATCTCCGCCCCCAGGCCAGGACGGCCCCGAGGAACAACAGGGCGAGTCGGAGGGTGGAGCGGCGGTCGAGGGCGGCGAGCCGGGAGAACCACTGGCATGGGGCTGGCGTCAGACGCGAGGATGTCATCGGGGGTCGGCTCCGCTCGGGACGCCTGGCAGGCTTGGCAATCGTCATCGTCCCGCTCGGGCCGGCCTCGTCTAACTCAATGACCGCCCGGCGGAGGGGGCGATGCAAGGCGACGAGCGATACGAGACCGCCATGGGCAGCGACGTCCATCGCGACGGGATGTTTCTGGAGTTGTGGGAGCGAAACGCGCCTCGTGAGCTGGCGCTCTGGGCGTTCTACTCGGATGCCGATGGCTCGTTCGAGTTCGAGCGATATCGGGATGACGTCCCGCTCGAAGTGGAGGCCTGGTTCCACCAAGAAGCGAGGCGTCGCTTGCCCCCGATGACTGACGCATGATCGTGCCAAGTGCATGGAGTCTCGGAAAGTGCGGACCGTGCCCGACGCCTGGAAGCCGCGACTGAGGCAGTACCTCCGGGAGCGCCGGGGCGAGGATCGCGAACGCCTCTCGGCGGGTGACTTCCCGCCCGGCCAGAGCGTCCTGATTCGGTTCCCCGACGGCTCACATGCCCTCTTTCGATTCGCCTTCGCGATCGCCGACGAGGCAGCCGGAGAGGTCGCCGTGTTCACGGAACACTGCGGATATCACATATTCCCCACCGGCGATGCGGAGGTGGAGACCCTCCAGTCCGTTTCGGGGTAGGCCGGGCCCCGCTCAACGAGAACGGCGAGCGGCGAGAAATCTTCGAGCCGAATGCATCAGGTCGCGGAAAGTACAGGTTAATAGAAACCATGAACTTGATTGCTGCCACGACATCCTCGACGCATCCCGAGATCGCGGAATTTCTCGTCTATCTCCGACGTATGGCCCAACAGGCATCTCGACTGGGACGCCCCTTTCTCTTCGTCCTCTGAAGGGAGATGTGTACGCCAGCGCTCCACCTCCGTCGTTTCGCGGAGTGTCGCCGGCCAGAAACCGACAATTGAGGGGGAGTCGACCCCGCGTCTCGAAGGTGGTGGAGCAACAGGCCGCGACCCGGCTCCAAGATAAGCGTTGGCCCGCGCGAGCTGGGTCTCGACCCAGCCTACGAAGGTAACCGCGCGCCCTTGGATCCTCGGTCTACCTGGAAGGGCCGCCCTGGCGTCCCTGCTCGTCCGCCTTCTCGGGCTCATCCGAATCGACCCGCCCCTGAGGCGTGTAGGAGGGCAACTCCTGGGCGACGTCTTCCCCCGTCGGCTCGTCGCGGCCCTGGGGGGTGTAGCTCGGCATGTCTTCCGGCCGCATCTGTGGCTTCTCGCGTCCGGTCTCGGGGGCCGACGCGTCGGTTTCTCGACTGGGCATGGTTGGCTCCTCATCATGTACGGCGGTCCCGATGGCGGTCGGGCGCCGCGAGCCCGATCCCTCTCGGGGACGAAGCGGGCTGCAAGTCACGTGCCCTGAGGCCCACGCCGGCCTTCACCGCTTCCGGATTGTCAAGGAGCACGACCGTCGGGGGGATGATCCGCGGTCGGGGGGGCGGGATTTCAGAAATCCGGGGAGCCCCGTCGAATCGGCCTCGCGGCTGTGCTAGGGTCGGGCGAGTGCGAGGTCGGGGCCCGCCGCGCTGGGCGGGGCATCCCCGCTCGGGGGAGGGGCGATGAGGAATGTGCTGGCGGTCGGCGAGGTCCTCTGGGATCTGCTGCCGGGCGGGAAGCAGCTCGGCGGCGCGCCTGGGAATTTCGCCCACCACTGCCGATCGCTGGGGGCCGACGCCCGGCTCGTCACGAAGGTCGGCGACGACGACCTCGGGCGCGAGATCCTCGCCCGGTTCGAGGCGCTCGGCCTCCCCACCGACTTCGTCGCGGTCGACCCCGACGCGCCCACGGGGACCGTCGGGGTGGAACTGGACGCCGGCGGCCAGCCGCGATACACGATCCACGAAGGGGTCGCCTGGGACCGGATCGAGGCCGACGAGCGGTCGCTGGCGTTCGCCGCCGAGGCCGACGCCGTCTGCTTCGGAAGCCTGGCCCAGCGCGCGGAGACCTCGCGCGCGGCCATCGGCCGGATCGTCGCCGCGACGAAGCCCGACGCGCTCAGGATCTTCGACGTCAACCTCCGCCCGCCGTTCGTCGACCGCGACGTGATCTCGCGGTCCCTGGTCCTGACGAACGTCCTGAAGCTCAACGACCAGGAGCTGGTCGTCCTGGCCGAGATGTTCGGCGCGGTCGGCGAGCCCCGGGACGTCGTTTCCCGGCTGGCCGGGCGGTTCGGGCTGAAGGCCGTCGCGGTGACGCGCGGGGGCTCCGGCAGCCTGCTGTACCGCGACGGCGAGTGGTCCGACCATCCGGGGACGCCGGTGGAGGTCGTCGACAGCGTCGGCGCGGGGGACTCGTTCACCGCGGCGATGGCGATCGGCCTGCTGGACGGGCTGCCGCTCGACGAGATCAACCGTCGCGCCAACGCCGTCGCCGCGTTCGTCTGCACGCGATCGGGGGGGACGCCCGCGCTCCCCGAGTCGATCGTCCGCGGGCTCTGACCACGTCCGACGCCCCGTCGCCCCCTGGAGTGGAGGTCCGCTTGGAAGCCTCGTTCGATCGTCCGTCGGCCGTCGACCCGGACGGGCCGGGGGCCCGCTCGCTGTCGGGCCTGTTGCTGTTCAGCACGTTCGTCGCCAGCCTGGGGGGCCTGCTGTTCGGGTTCGACGTGGCGATCCTCTCCGGCGCGCTCGACGCGCTGGGGCGGGTCTTCGGGCTGGACGAGACGTCGCTGGGGTTCACGGTCGCGAGCGCCCCGCTGGGGACGGTGATCGGCTCCCTGATCGCGAGCAAGCCGGCCGACGACTGGGGCCGCCGGCCGCTCCTGGCCGTGCTGGCGATCGCCTACCTGATCTCGGCGCTGGGCTGCGCGCTGGCGTGGGACTGGTGGTCGTTCCTGTTCTTCCGGATCCTGGGGGGCGTGGGGGTGGGGGCGGCGTCGGTGATCGCGCCCCTGTACATCGCGGAGATCGCCCCGGCGCGGTATCGGGGCCGGCTGGTGGCGGCCGTGCAGTTCAGCATCGTGCTGGGGATCCTGCTGGCGTTCCTGTCCAACTACGTCATCGCGGGGCTCGGCCTGGGCGAGAACGACTGGCGGTGGATGCTGGGCGTGCAGGCGGCGCCCTCGGCGCTGTTCTTCGTCCTGGCGTTCCTGATCCCGGAGAGCCCCCGGTGGCTGGTGGCGAAGGGGAGGCCAGACGAGGCCCGGCGGGTCCTCCTGAGGATCGGGGCCGACGAGGCCGTCGACGACGAGATCGCCGACATCCAGGAGTCGCTGCGCGAGGCCGACGCCTCGGGCGAGGGCGAGGCCCTGTTCCAGCGCGCCTACCTCCGGCCGATCCTGCTGGCGGTGGCCATCGCGGCGTTCAACCAGCTCTCCGGCATCAACGCGGTGCTCTACTACGCGCCCGCGGTGTTCGAGATGACCGGGGCCGGGAAGGACGCGGCGCTCCTGGGGGCGGTGGCGATCGGGGCGACGAACCTGGTCTTCACGCTGCTGGCGATGACGGTGATCGACCGCTTCGGGAGGCGGTTTCTGCTGCTGGTCGGCTCGATCGGCTACATCCTCAGCCTGGGGACGATCGCCTGGGCGTTCTACACTTACGGGACGAACTTCACGGGGACCGGCGGCCGGATCGTGCTGGGGGCGCTGATGGTCTTCATCGCGTCGCACGCCTTCGGCCAGGGGGCGGTGATCTGGGTGTACATCAGCGAGGTCTTCCCGAACCGCGTCCGGGCCAAGGGCCAGGCGCTGGGGAGCGTGACCCACTGGATCGGGGCGCTGGCGATCACCCAGACGTTCCCGATGATCGCCAGGGCCTCCGGGGGGCACGCCTTCGCCTTCTACGCCGGGATGATGGTGCTCCAGCTCGTCTGGGCGCTGTTCGTCATGCCGGAGACGAAGGGCGTGCCGCTGGAGCAGTTGCAGAAGCAGCTCGGCCTGAAGCCGGGCGAGATCGAAGGGGCCGCGTCATGATCGATCGTCGTGGATTCCTGGGGGCCGCGGGGGCGGGCGCGATCGGTCTCGCGGCGGGGATGCCGCGCGCGAGGGCCAGGGCCGCCACCAGCGCCGGCGCGACGGTCGACGTGCTGCTGGACGAGCCCATCGGCCGGATCCGGCCGGAGATCTACAGCCACTTCACCGAGCACATCGGCGGCGTGATCTACGACGGCATCTGGGTCGGCCCGGACTCCAAGGTGGAGAACGTCGGCGGGATCCGCAAGCAACTCGTCGACTACATGAAGCGGCTGGGCAAGGTCGCGATCCGATGGCCCGGCGGCTGCTTCGCCGACATCTACCACTGGCGCGACGGGATCGGCCCGGTCGAGAAGCGTCCCCGGCGGTTCGGGCGATGGCGGGAGGTGACCGAGCCGAACACGTTCGGCACCCACGAGTTCATGAGGTTCTGCCGGCTCTGCGGCGACGAGCCGTACTTCGCCGCGAACGTCGGCGCGGGGGATCCCACCGAGTTCCAGCACTGGGTCGAATACTGCAACGCCCCGGCGGGCTCGACCACGCTGGCCGACGAGCGCGTTGCCAACGGCGACCGCGACCCGTTCAAGGTGGCGTACTGGGGCGTCGGCAACGAAAGCTGGGGCTGCGGCGGCAAGTTCACCCCCGAGGATTATTGCAAGGAATATCGCCGGTTCACCGAATGGGTCCCCGAGTACGGCGTGAAGCTGAAGCTCGTCGCCGCCGGCCCCAACGGCAACGACCTGGACTGGACGCGCCGGTTCCTCGCGAAGTGGCTCGACGGCGCCCGCGCGCCGTTGCACGCGTTCGCCGCGCACTACTATTGCGGCACCACCGGCCACGCGCTGGAGTTCAGCGTCGACCAGTGGTACGAGATGCTCCACAAGGGCAACTACATGGAGACGCTCGTCCGCGACCAGTGGGCCGCGATGGGCGAGTTCGACCGCGAGCGAAGGGTCAAGCTCATCATCGACGAGTGGGGCGCCTGGCATCCCGAGGGGACCGGGATCAACCCGAACCATCAGTTCGAGCAGATGGGATGCCTGCGCGACGCGCTGGTCGCCGCGCTGACGCTCGACGTGTTCAATCGCCACGCCGACAAGATCGACATGGCGAACGTCGCGCAGCTCATCAACAACATCCACTCGCTGTTCCTGGCCGACGGCGACAGGTTCGTGTGCACGCCGAACTTCCACGTCTTCGAGATGTATCGCCCCCACCACGGCGCGACGAGCGTCCGCGTGGAGGCCCAGGCGCCGGGCGTGTCGTTCAAGGCCGGCGACCGCGAGGAGTCGATCTTCCGCGTCGCCGGCTCGGCCTCGAAGGGGGAGGGCAAGGCCGTCACGCTCACCCTGGTCCACTCCCACGCCTCCGAGCCGCTGGAGGCCGAGATCCGCCTGAAGGGTGCCCAGGCCGCCTCGGTCCGCAAGGTCGTCCTGACGCACGAGGAGCTGAACGCCCACAACACCTTCGACGCGCCCGACGTCGTGGCCCCCGTCGCCTCCGCCACCGACCTGAATGGCGGCGCGTTCCGCGTCGTCCTCGACCCGGCGTCGGTCACGCGCCTGGACGTGACGCTGGCGTGACCCTCCACCCTTCCATCAAGGTGTCTCCATGCTCGCGCTACTCCTGATCGTCGGCTCCACGCTCCAGGCCCCCGCCGCCCCCTCGCAAGACGCGAAGCCCCCCGCCGAGGCGTCCGCGAGGGAGCGGCCGCGGGCCGACGATGCCAAGGCGACCGACGCCCCGGCCGACCCGAAAGAGGCGCTTCGCGAATTCTTCCTCTCGATGATCAAGCAGGACGAGGAGGCGGTCCGCGAGGCCGTCGTGGACGACGAGGACCTTGAGTGGCTCCTGAAGGGCCCCAAGCCTCCCGCGGACCAGTTGGACAAGATCGAGAAGTCCCTGGCCGAGGCCCCGCTCCGCGCGCTGAAGGCCGGCGACGAAGTCACGACCCCGGGGGGCGGCAAGGCCAAGGTCGAGCCGGACGACGTTTCCGACGACCGGGCGTTGATCGTCATGGGCGACGGCCCCCCGCTGCGGCTCCAAAAGGTCGACGGTCGCTGGCGCGTGGACGCCAGGCCGATCATCGCCGCCCGCAAGGCCGCCGCGAAGGCCTCCGCCCGGAAGAAGGCGGGCTGATCGACCTCGCGACCCGGCGGTTCAGGCACGGCCCGCGAGTTGCCGCAACGAGTCCGCCACGCTACCAAGCCAGGCGCGGATCGGCGGGCCGTTCCCATCCGGGTTCGGGTCGAAATAGCAGCCCAATTCCCGGCGGAGCCGGTCGCTCAGCCCGGAATCATCCGGGGACTCGGCCAGGAGCCGGTCCAACTCATCGGCCGCGAGCGTCAACTCGGCCGCCGGTTGACCGCGGCCGAAGTTGCGGACCAGCTCCGGCCAGTCGCGACCTTCCGCGTCCCAGTCCTGATGCATGAACGCCCCGAATAGCTGCTCGAGGCGCGGGTACGCTGATGTGGACATACTCGGGCGATCTCCCCACGCGGCGTTCGTCCGGCCCCGTCGACGCGACGCAAGTCGCGCGCCTCGGCCCCTGATCATCGGGATCACGACCGTGGGTTCCGCCACGGATTCCACGCCGGCCATGAACGAGGCGCGTCGGGCGCGACCCGCGAAGAGTCGCTCGATGTCGGCGGGCTTTGAGGACCATTGCGCCGGCGCGGGAGTTGCATCCTCGCCACGCGGCGTTTCGACCCAAGTCCGTTCGATGTAAGAGGCTTGTGCCGGGGGTGCGACGATGCGATTCATCCAGGGCGTGCTGTTGCTGTTGTTCCTGGGGGCGATCGGGCTGTTCGCGGCGCAGAACACCGGGCCGCTCACCGTCGACTTCGCGACCTGGCGATTCACCGGTCCGGTGGCCCTGATGGCGATCGCGGCGTACGTGCTGGGCATGCTCAGCGGCTGGACGGTGGTCTCGTACCTCTCGCGGTCGATCCGGCGGGTCTCGGAGCGGCCGAGGGACGAGTGACGGCCCTTCGAAACGCGACCGCCCCCGCGACGTCTCGCGGGGGCGGCGCCTCGGCGCGCGGGCCGATCAGTAGCTGTCGGAGCCGACGACCTCCTCGCCGTCGCGGGAGCCGAGCGACATCCAGGTGTTCTGGTTGATCGAGCTCTTGACGAACCGGACCGAGCCGTCCAGGAACAGGACGTTGACCCCGCCGGAGTGGTTGCTCGACGAGATGTGGATGTGGCCGAAGTCGGTCCCGCAGGTGTTCGAGCAGTCCCAGCGGCAGGACGAGAACGAGTACTCGTTGGAGTTCGGCGGGAAGATGATGTTGGTGAGGGTCAGGCCGGGGGAGCCGGTCGACCACGCCAGCCCTTTGTTGGACCCGGCGCCCGGGGTGGTGGCGATGGTCTGCATGCAGGCCTGGGCGTACTGGATCACCTGGGGCAGGATCGTCCGGGCGTCGCGCACCAGCATGTTCGCCGGGGGGTCGCCGCCGGGGACGCCGGAGGCCATGCGCCGCCACCGGATGTTGAGCCGGTTGTTGTCGCCGGTCAGGGCCTCGGCGTGGCTGATGGTGTTCGAGGTGCCGTCGGTGATGTCGGCGACGCTGTAGGCCGTCCGCGCCGGGGCGAAGGGGCCGTTGGTGTTGTCGGCCCAGGGGTTGGTGCCGGTGCCGATCGAGCCGAAGTAGCTGTTGAGGTGGTCCTTGCCGGCGTTGCCGTCGGACGGGCAGAGGAAGCCCGCCACCTTGGCGTTCCAGACCGTCCTGTTCAGCTCCGAGCCCATGCCGTACCAGACGGTCCAGGCGAAGTTGCACGAGTTGTACAGCGGCGTCTGCTCCAGGTAGGGGAGCATCATCGCGTGGGAGCTGAAGGTGCCCCACGTCGTCTGCACGCCCGGGTCGGAGTACGCGATGGCGTTGCCCATCGGGAACGCCCCGACCCCCGAGTGGTAGTTGTGCATGGCCAGGCCGATCTGCTTCATGTTATTGACGCATTGCGACCGGCGGGCGGCCTCGCGGGCGGCCTGCACGGCGGGGAGCAGCAGCGCGATCAGCACGGCGATGATCGCGATCACCACCAGCAGCTCGATCAGCGTGAATCCGCGACGCTTCGCATTCCTCATGGGCCCTGTCCTCTCCTGCGGGAAACATGATGTGATGAAGAAGTCTCGAAACGCGAGCGTCACTCCGGGGCCGCCTCTTCCGCCGGGGGCGCCTCGGGCTTGGCCTCCGCCTTCTTGGAGGCCGCCTTCTTGGAGGACCCCTTCTTGGACTGCATGAACGCCCTCATGGCGTCCTGGGAGTTGCTGTCGGCCCGGATCGCCGCCTCCGAGCGCTCGACCTGGCCGGACTCCGCGGAATCGCCGCAGCCCGAGGAGGCCGCCGAGGCGATGAGGAGCGAGGCCAGCGCGCGCCACGACCTTCGATACATCGATAAACCTTCCTTTCGATGATGGATGGAATCGCGGGCGCCGGCGCATGCACGAGCGCGGCCGCCTCGCGACGGAAGGGAGGCTAATCGAGAGTGGAGACGCCGAAAAACTTAATAGTCGACGGATGGCGCGGGATTAGGCGGGATTCGCGGGCGCGCCGGCGTGGCGTCGGCCGTCGGCGGGGACGCGGGCGTCGGCCGGGGCGGCGCCGGCTCGCTCCTGGGGGCGGTAGGCGTCGGTCGCGGCGAGGCCGATCAGGAAGGCGATCCAGGCGAGGAACAGCGCGACGGCCGCGCGGAAGCGGCGGCGGTCGCGCGGCGAGGGGGAGGGAGGGGGGGCGGCCGCGGGGGCGGATTCGGGCTCGATGCTCACGGGTCAGTCCTCGTCCGCGGGGTCGGGTTCGTCGTCCGGGTCGTCGTCGGCCAGGGGGGCGGGGCGGAAGTCGACGTCGAAGTCGAACACGTCGTCGAAGTCCTCGCGGCGGTCGGTGGGGGTCTTGTCGAGGTCGCCGGAGGCGATCAGGTTGTAGACGATCTCGCCGATGTCGGACGTGGATCGCAGGCCCCAGCGCCCCAGGACCGCCGCGGCGAGCCGGTCGTACTCGCGCAGGGCCAGCCGGCGCGCGGCCAGGCAGAGCTGCCGGCCGGTGACGTGGCCGGAGACCCCCTTGCCGCGACGACGGCCGCGGGGGGCGCGCCGCGCCTCGCGCAGCTTGCGGTCGCGGGCGAGGTGGAGCGCCTCCAGGACGAAGGCGTAGGCCTCCAGGGAGTAGCGGGGGTCGCGGGCGATCACCCGGCCGATCTGGTCTCGAAAGGCGTTCATGCCAGGGCCTCCGGCGAGGGTTCGTCCCCCTCGTCGCGGTCGTCGTGCCGGCGGGGGGGGCGCGACGGCCGGGGCTCGACCGAGAGGACGTCGGCCGCGGCGATGATGATCCGGCGGCCGTCCTCGTACTCGACGACGAGCTTCCGGGCCAGGACGTCCTGCGCCACGACCCGGCCGCGGCCCTTGGGGGTCGCCACCCGCGAGCCATTGGGGGGGAGCGTCTCCTCGGCCTCGCGATAGGCGTCGTACTCGTAGCGCAGGCAGCACTTCAGCCGGCCGCAGCGCCCGGAGATCTTCGACGGGTCGAGCGTGGTCTTCTGGAGCTTGGCCATCTTCATGGAGACGGGGGGCATCCGCGACAGGTGGGTGTTGCAGCAGACGGGCTTGCCGCAGTCGCCGTAGTCGGCCAGCAGCTTCGCCTCGTCTCGGATGCCGATCTGGCGCATCTCGATCCGGGTGCGGAGGGCGCGGGCGAGGTCGCGGACCAGCTCGCGGAAGTCGACGCGCTTCTCGGCCAGGTAATAGAAGATGATCCGCTCGCGGCCGAAGAGGATCTCCACGTCGACCAGGTTCATCTGGAGCCGTCGCTCGGCGACCAGCCCCTGGCACGTGGCGAACGCCAGCTTCTCCAGCGAGGGGAGCGTCCGCTCGTGCTGGAAGTCGGCCGCGTCGGCCAGCCGGAGGAGCTCCCCCGGGTCGCGCCGCTCGAGCGCCTGCGCGGCCTTCTCCGAGAGCGGGCAGAGGACCTCGCCCAGCTCGACGCCGCGGTCGCTGCGGATCACCACCCGCTGCCCCCGCGCGTGCTCCGTCCCCGGCGGCGGATAACACGCCCCCAGGATCCGCATCCGACCATAGCGCACGACGTAACCCATCCGGGGATTATGACCTCCCCCCGCCCCGCGCGGAAGGGGAGAACCGGCCGACGCCCCCGAAGGCTACAAGCAACCAGGATTCATCGCATCAAGTCTTGCGGCCCGAAGCGGACATTCTTGATAATGAATGCCATGCTTGCATAATGTTGTGGGGCCGAGGAGTCCCCGATGTGTACCTCGCGCGGCGGCAAGGATCGACTCGCCGCCGCGCCTTCCGTGGACGCGAATCATGCTCTATCTGGTCCTGATCGTCCTCGTCTTCGTGCTGGCGGGGGTCGCGGCCTACGGGATATTCAAGGCGAGCGATCTGGAACGGCGACTCCGTCAGACCGAAGACGCCTGGCACGAGGAGGAGGAAGCATACCTCGCAGCGATCGGCGGGGCCGAGGAGCGTGCCAAAGTTTCCGAGGCTCGGTTCGGGGAGTTGGCCGCCGCGAGCGCCCGCGAGATCGCGCAGGTGCAAGAGCGTAATCGGGACGTCATCGCCGCTCACTCTCGCGAAATCTCGAAGCTGGAGGAGCGCAATCGGGCCTGCGTCCAGCGCATTCGGGAACTCGATCGCGACCTCTGGCATACGAAGGACACCGCGGCGAGGCATGAGGCCGAACTCTTGTCCGAGCTGACTAAGCTGGAGAAGATTCGACACGTTCCAGGATTGATCGAGCGCGCCGAGAGGAAGTCTCAGGCCGCCGAGGCGATGATGGCGGAAGCCAAGGAGTTCGCCGAAGCCGCCTTCCGACAGGCCGAGGCGGATGGACGGGAACGGGCCCGGGTGATCACGGCCCAAGCCCAGGCTGAAATGGAAGCGGCCCGGCGGTATCGCGAGCAGCAGACCGCTTTCGCGGCGTCCATAGAAGAAGAAGCCCGCAACATCCTTGGAGCCGCAGGCTTGCAGGCTCGTCAGGCCCTGGACGAGGCACGGGCCGAGGCGCGCGAGCTGGCGTCGAAGGCGCGGAAGGACGCCAAGGAGAAGCGCGAGCAGTCCAAGGCGGCGCTGGACCTCGTGACGAAGTACGCGCTGGAGATCCGCCAGCAGGCCGAGCACAGGGCGTGGGAGATCGCCGGCGACGGTTACAACGCCAAGGCACGCGTCGACGAACTCCGGGCCGAGGCCGAGGCGCTCCAGAATCGCATCAAGAACTACGAGGGCGTCTACCTCGTGCCGCCGGGTCACATCCTCGACGAGCTGGCCGACGAGTTCGGCTTCAGCAAGGCGGGGGAGAAGCTGAAGCTCGCCCGCGAGCGGACCGCGCTCATGCAGGAGAACGGGACGGCCGCCACCTGCGGCTACCCCGACGGCTGGAAGAAGGATCATGCGCTGAAGTTTGTCCTCGGCACCTTTAACGGCAAGGTCGACACGGTCCTGGCCCGCGTGAAGCCCGCGAACCAGGGGAAGCTCATCCAGGAGATCAAGGACGCCTACGCCCTCGTGAACAAGGACGGCGAGGTCTACAAGGACGCCAAGATTCGGCGCGAGTATCTCGACTCGCGGCTCGACGAGCTGAAATGGGGCGTCGCCGTCCAAAAGCTCAAGGAGAAGGGCCGCGAGGAGCAGCGGGCGATCCGCGAGCGCATGCGGGAAGAAGCCAGGGCCCAGAAGGAGATCGAGCGCGCCGTCAAGCAGGCCGAGCGGGAGGAGGAGCTGGTCAACAGGGCCATCAACAGGCTTCGCCAGCAGCTCGAGGCGGCGAGCGAGGCCGAGCGGGCGAAGCTGGAGGCCCAGTTGCAAGAGATGGACGCCAAGCTGGTCGAGGCCGAGGAGCGGGGCCGTCGGGCGATCTCGATGGCCGAGCAGACGAAGAAGGGGCACGTCTACATCATCTCGAACGTCGGAGCCTTCGGCGAGAACGTCTACAAGATCGGCCTGACGCGACGGCTCGAGCCGGGCGACCGCGTCCGGGAGCTGGGAGGGGCCAGCGTGCCCTTCCCGTTCGACGTCCACGCGATGCTGGAATGCGACGACGCCCCGGCCACCGAGGCCGCGCTGCACCGGCGGTTCGTCGAGCGCCAGGTCAACAAGGTCAACCGTCGCAAGGAATTCTTCCGGGTGAGCGTCCGGGAGCTGAAGGAAGCGGCCGAGGAGATGGGGCTCGCCGGCAAGTGGACGATTGAGTCCGCGGCGAGCGAATACCGCGAGACGGTCGCGCTGGAGCGGGCGATGGACTCCGACGCGGACGTCCGGCGGACGTGGCTGGAGCGGCAGGCGACGCTCGACTTCGGCGCCGGCGCGTTCGACGAGGACGAGGAGGCCGAGGAGGCCGAGGACGCCGGGGCGCCGGAGCTGGAGCCGGCCGGGGCGAGATCCATCTTCTAAGGATTCGCACGAGCGGCCATAATGCGGCCGAGTGGATCGGCAAGGGATTCGGCCGGCGCGGCCGGCGCTAGGGATGGGACGCGAACCATGATCAAAGACGACCTGCTGGCCATCCTCGTCTGCCCCCTGGGGCGCGCCCCGCTGCGCCAGGAGGGGGATTCGCTGGTCTGCACCAAGTGCGGGCTGCGGTACGCCGTCCGAGACGGCATCCCGAACATGCTGTACGAGGAGGCCGAGCTGCCGGAGGGCGTGAAGTCGATCGCCGACCTCGCCTGCGCCAAGGAGGCCGGGGTCGCGGCCTCCTGAGCGAGTCGAGGCGCCGGGGCGCGGGGCGGCGATGCGCCGCGCCGCCGGCGCGCGGGCGATCGATCAGGCGTGGACTTCGAAGAAGCGCGTGATGTGCGACAGCCGCTTGCCGATCGGCGGATAGGTCAGGTACTGCCTCAGCAGCCAGCCGGACAGGCCGGAATAAATGGTGTCGGCCTGCTCGGTTAGGTCGGCCTCGTCCAGCCTGGCGTGCAGCTCGTTGCCGGCGACCAGCCGCTTGAGGGCGGTCTTGGACGACTCCAGGTCCCCGGCGGCGGCGCAGCCGCAGGCGTCGCAGGTCAGCTCGCGGGCGGCCTTGTAGGCGGCCGGCTTGTAGATCTCGAACACGCCGCGGGGCCCGTGGTCCAGCATCGTGTGGCCCAGCTCGTGGCCGAGCACGAACCGCAGCTCCGCGGGGTTGTCGAGCGACCCCTCCAGGAACGGCGTGAGCAGGACGATCACCCGCTTGCGGGCGAACTTGATCGCGAAGGCGTTCATCTCGCCGGCGTTGAGGATGATCACGCGCGGGGGCTCGGCGACGCCGAAGTGGTCGCAGACCTCGCGCAGCGCGGCCTCGACCTCGGGGAACTGCCGGGGCGTGGACAGCACGCCCATCGCCTGGAGCTTGCGGACGTTGTACTCCGCCAGCAGCCGGTTGACGATCCAGCCGATCCCGTAGAAGACCAGGATCGCCCCCATCGTCCCCACGGCCAGCAGGGTCAACATGACCCAGATCAGGGTGTTGACGACGTAGACGCCGGGCCGCTTCTTCCGCTCCTCGGCCGAGACGCAGGCCGCCGCCGTCCGGACGTTCGCCAGCGGGGCCGCGGCGCGGCGGGCGGATCCGTTGGGATGGGCCGCCCCGTTGGGATGGGCCGGCGCCGCGTCGAACAGCCCGCGGCATCGTGACGCGGCCACCCAGGGGCCATCGGCCCCTCGCCGCACCTGGTCGCCCGGCGCCAGCCGGCCGCTTCCGGCCAGGCCCCGCAGGCCATGGTCGTCCACCGGCCCCTCGACCCGCCCGTCGATCATGCAGTACCAATGGTCGTTCATCGATCGTGCCTCGCCCGTGCCAACTCTCGCCCCGAAATCCACGGCCGTGCAATCTATCGGCACGGATTGGCGTCATCAATAAATCGTCGATCCACTCCCTCGTTTCGGCGTCGCCGTGGCGTTTTCGCTCTCGGGTTGCGGCCGGGCCGCGGCGTCGGGACAATGAGCGGGGACGGCCCGGACCCGAAGCGAGTCCGCCATGACGACGGGCCGATCGGGAGGATGGGTCGATGTCGTTCCTGCTCTGCCTGGCCTGCGCGGCGACCGCCTGGCAAGACGGCCCCCGCGCCGAGGCGCCGGCCGCGCCCGCCGCGATGGACGTGGTGGTCGCGTTCGAGGAGGCCCTGACCGGCGCGATCGCCCGGACCGAGGGCTCGGTGGTGGCGATCCACCGCGACAAGTCCGAGAACGCGGGCGAGACGCTGGCCGTGCGCGGCAAGCCGCGGCCCCGTCGTGTGATCGGCGACGAGGGGCGGCCGAGCCGCCCGGCCGACGACGTGGCCATCTCGTTCGACTTCGGCGCGGGGGTGGTGATCGGCGACGACGGCGAGATCCTCACGGCGTTCCACGTCGTCCGGGGCGCCACCCGGCTGATCGTCCGCGCCGCCGGCCGCCAGGAGTTCGACGCCGAGGTGATCGCCGCCGACCCCCGCAGCGACCTCGCCGTCATCGTCCCGGTCGCCGGCCCCGGCCTGGAGCCGCCCGACCTCAAGCCGATGCCCATCGGCGACTCGTCGACCCTGCGCAAGGGCTCGTTCCTGATCGCGCTGGGGAACCCGTTCAACTCGGCGATGCAGGACGGCCGGGCCGCCGCGACGTGGGGCATCCTTTCGAACGTCGCGCGGCGGGTGGTCTACGACCCGGAAGTCTGGCCGGTGCTGGGGAACGACCCGCGCGCCCGGCAGTTGCCCCATCAGCCGATGCTGTTGCAGCTCGACTCCAAGCTGAACCTGGGGATGAGCGGCGGGGCCGTCGTGAACCTGAAGGGGGAGTTGGTGGGCCTGACGACGACCGCGGCCAGCCCCGCGGGCTACGACGCCATGGCCGGCTACGCCTTCCCCATGGACCCCGCGGGGCGTCGCGCGGTGGAGACGCTGAAGCAGGGGAAGGAGGTCGAGTACGGCCTCATCGGCATCACGCAGACCGACTCGCGCGGCGAGCTGGACGCGCGGCCGCCGAACCGCATCGACGGCGTGGCGCCGAACTCGCCGGCCGCGCAGGGGGAATTGCAGGTGGGCGACCTGTTCCTCGCCGTCGACGGCACGCCGGCCCGCGACTTCTCCGAGCTGCTGGTGGCGGTCAGCTCCCACGCGCCCGGGGACAAGATCCGCCTGAAGGTCCTCCGCGAGGGGCGCGAGCTGGAGCGGACGTTGACCATCGCCAAGTACCCGGTGAAGGGGGAGGTCATCGCCACCGCCCGCCCCGCCGCCTGGCGCGGCCTCCGCGTCGACCACCGCAGCCTGCTGTCGGTCGGCGTGGTCCCCTTCGGCCCTGCCGCGCCGGAGCCCCAGGGGGTCGCCGTCCGCGAGGTCGAGCCCGGCTCCCCCGCCGACAAGGCCGGCCTCCGCCCCTGGATGACGATCCAGGAGGCCGCCGGCCGCGCCGTCGACGTCCCCGCCGACTTCGCCAAGGCCGTCGCCGACCAGAAAGGCCCCGTCCGCCTGATGACCGACCGCGGGCCGATCACCGTCGGGCCGTGAGGTGGGCCTTCCGCGGAAGGGTGACGCCGGAGCGACGCCGATGTACCGGATCCCCGCCGATCTCGACCTTTCCCCGGCGGTCGGGGAATCCACGACTCAGATCCGCGTAGGCCGGCACGATCTCCACTTCGCGTTCGGCCCCGTCCATTTCGCGGTGCAGTCGCCGATTCGACTCTTCCGCGACGGACGGCTCGTCGCCTCCTGGGAGGGGGGGCGGTGGCCTCCCCCCGACTTCTACGACGTCATGGACGCCGAGGTCCGGCGATGGAGAATCCCGGACGATCGCCGGGTCGTGCTCGAACTCGCCAACGGGATCGAGATCCATCTCGAAGACGACGCGGACGAGCACGAATGCTTCCAGATCACCGTCGAGGGGAGGCCGTCTCCATGGATCATCTGACGTGCCGACCAAGAGGATCGATCGCTCGGGAGTCATCAAGCGCATTCAAGGCAGGCCATCATGACGCCCTTCCCCCCTGGAGGGGGAAGATGGCCCGAAGGGCCGGTTGAGGGGGGGACGAGCAGGATGGCCGTCGCCGATCGCGTGGGCTTCCCCACGGGCGTCGGCCAGGGTCGGGATCCCGAAATCCGAGACCTCGCGGGCGGGCTCCCCCTCATCTGACCGCTGCGCGGTCTGTCTTCCCCCACCAGGGGGGAAGACCGTTATGATCTCGGATCAAATCGCCACCTGTCCCCAACGCCCGAGCGGAGCCCATGCGACGATTCTTTCCCCTGGCCTTGGCCCTGCTGGTCGCCCTCCCGGTCGCGGCCGATGACGCCGCGAAGGTCGTCGACGTCTCCTTCGCGGCCGCCTGCGACGGGACGGAGCAGCGGTATGTTTTGATCGAACCGACCGCGCCGGGCGTCGATGTGTTGATCGCGCTGCACGGGCACGGGTCGGACCGCTGGCAGTTCGCGACGAGCGACCGCGACGAGGCCCGCGCGGCGCGCGATTTCGCCAGGGCCCGCGGGATGCTGTTCGTCTCGCCCGACTATCGCGCGAAGACGTCGTGGATGGGGCCGAAGGCCGAGGCCGACCTCGTCCAGATCATCGCCGAACTCAAGGCCGCGAGGGGCGTTCGCCGGGTCTTCCTCTGCGGCGGGTCGATGGGGGGGACCTCCGCGTTGACCTTCGCGGCGCTCCATCCCGACCTGATCGACGGCGTCGCCGCGATGAACGGCACGGCGAACCATCTGGAGTACGAGAACTTCCAGGACGCCATCGCCGAATCGTTCGGCGGCCCGAAGTCGAGCATCCCCGATGAGTACAAGAAGCGGAGCGCCGAGTACCACCCGGAGCGATTCACGATGCCCGTCGGCCTGACCACCGGCGGGCGGGACGAACTGGTGCCGCCTCACAGTGTGCTGAGGCTGGCCGACGTCCTCGGGAAGATCGGCCGCCCCCCGCTCCTCATCCATCGCGAGGAGGGGGGGCACGACACCAACCACGCGGACGCGACGGCCATCCTGGCGTACGTCGTCGATCGGGCCGACTCGCGGGGCGCTCAGGCGCCCGGCCGGTAGATCGGCGGCGAGAGCGCCATGCGCAGCCGCGCCAGGGGGCGGCGCCAGGCGGGCAGCGGCGCGGCCGCACGCCGCGCGGCTCGACGCCAGGCGCGGAGGGCGGGGGGGCGGTCGACGGCCTGGATGGAGTAGTACCGGTTCAACCGGGCGATCTGTCCGACCGCGGCGCGGGCGGCGGTCGGGCGGTCGTCGGGGTCGGCCTGGTCGAGTTCGCGGAGGGTGGCGGCCAGGCTCAGGACGTAGCCGTGCAGGTGGTCTAGCCCGTTGACGTCGGTCGCCGCGATCCAGCGGTCGGCGGCCTCGGCGTCGCCGTCGTGGGCGGCCTCGAACGCGAGCCAGGCGCCGAGCCACGGATGGGGAGAGTCCCCCCCGGCCTCGGCGGCTTCCCGCTCGATCCGGCGCGCCTCGCCCTCGCGACGGAGGGTCCGCAGGCACAGGGCGACCGTCGTCATCATCCAGGGCTCGGCGTCCTCGCGGGTCGCGTGGTCGGCCATCCAGCGCAGGGCGGCGCGGGGCCTGCCGGCGCGCCGGAGGGCGTGGCCGGCCATCGCCCAGGCCTCGGCGTCGACGCGGGCGGCGGCGCGATGGCGGCGGAGCGAGCGGCGCAGGACCCAACTGTACGAGTTCTCACCCAGGCGGCCGAAGTGCCGCCGCAACGCCCGCCGCGCCGGCTCGCCGTCGGAGGCCAGCATGCGGCGCAGCTTGCGGCCGACGCGCATCGCGGCCAGCATCCCGCCGCGACCGGCCCAGACCTCGCCCACGGCCGGCGGGGTCTCCGGCCGGGCCAGCGCCTCCTCGTAAACTCGCCTGGCGGCGCGGGCCCACTTCGCGGCGACCATCGCCGCGTCGGCCGCGAACCAGGGCCAGTCGGACTCCACGGCGGGGGCGGCGCAGAGGCGTCGCAGGGCGTCGACGGCCCGCCTCTTGTCGCGGAGCGCCGCGGCGAGCTGGACCTCGCGGGCGAGGACGAACGCCGGGGCGGGGTAGTCGCCGCGCTCGATCAGCGGCGCGAGCGCCCGAGACGCGCCGACCGGGTTGTCGACCGCCAGCTCGACGTCGAACAGCTCGATGCGTGCGTAGTCGTACCCCGGCGCGGCGGCCACGGCGCGGGCGAAGGCCTCGCGGGCCCCGAGCCGGTCGCCGGCGCGGTTGCGGGCCTCGCCCAGCTCGACAAGCGCCGAGGGGTCCTCGCCGTAGAGGCGGACGCACTGGGTGGCCGCCTCCAGCTGCTCGGCCGGGTCGTCGTCGTGGCGCGACCATTCGAGCAGCTGGCGCCAGGCCCAGCCGTACTCGGGGTTCTCGGCGACGAGGGCGCGCATCCGCTCGCGGGCTTCGTCGCGGTCGCCGCGGGCGTGCAGGACCCACGCGGCGCGGCCGCGGAGGACGGACGGCGGGCGGTCGCCGAAGATCGGGGGCGAGCACGCGGCCAGGGCCTCGTCGAATCGGCCGGCCTCGGCGAGGATCTCGGCCTTGCGGTCGTGGACCTCCAGGTCGCGCGGGGTGATCGCCGCGACGCGGTCGAGCGTTTCCAGGCGCTCGTCGAGCGCGTCGTCGCCCAGCAGGGACTCGAGCGCCTTCCACGCGCGGGGGTCGCCGGGGCGGGCGCGGGTCAGCTCGCGCGCCAGCTCGGCGGCGGCGTCGGGCTCGTCGTCTTCCTTCGACCAGTCGGCGTAGGTCCGCCAGGCCCAGTCGTAGGAGGGCTCGTGCCGCAGCGCCACGGCCATGCGCTCGCGGGCGGCGGCCTTCTCGCCCAGGCTCCGCAGGGCGTCGGCCAGGTGGCCGTTGACCACGCCGTCGGTCGGGGAGTGGGCGACGGCCCGCTCCAGCACGGCGCGCGACTCCTCGAACAGCTCGTCCCGCTCCAGCGACCGCGCCAGCACGCAGGCGGCCTGGCCCCACGAAGGGCTGATCTGGACCGCGCGCCGGAGCGCCGCGCGCTCGCCCTCGGCGTCGTCCCGGGCGCGGAGGACGGAGGCAAGATCCAGGTGGACGCGCGGCAGGAGCGGGAACCGCTCCACGGCGCGGCGGGCCAGCGACTCGGCCTCGTCGAGCCGGCCGAGGTGGGCGGTCTCGGCGACGAGGGCCGACCAGGCGTGCCAGAGGTCGGGCCGCGCCTCCCACGCGCGGCGGAGCGTCTCGATCAGGCCCTCGGAGCCCAGCGGGCCGCGGGCGTGGCGGGCGAAGGTCAGGAGGCCGTCGCCGTAAGTGACCTGGCGCTCCAGCTCGGCGGCGACGAACGCGACGGCCTCCAGGCGCTCGGCCTGGGTCTCGGCCGTGTCGATGAGCCGCGCGACCGCGTGGTCGAGGTCGACGTCGCGGCGGACGGCCTCGCGGTAGGCCTCGCGCGCCTCGGCCGTCCGGCCGGCCTGCTCCAGCAGGATACCCCGGACGTCCGCCTCGGCCGGCGTCCCCGGCTCCAGGGCCGAGGCGACGGCCATCTCGGCCGCGGCCTCCTCGTGGCGGCCGGCCTGGCAGAGCAGCAGGGCCAGCTCGCGGCGGGCCCAGGCCGAGGCCGGGTGGATGTCCAGCAGCCGGCGCAGGGCGGGCTCGGCCTCGTCCGAGCCCTCGCCCCGCAGGTGGTCCACCAGCGCCTGGTGGAGCAGATAGTTGTGCGGCGAGCGCTCGCTGGCGGCGCGCAGGTGGTCCAACGCCGCGTCGGCCCCCTCGGTCTCGGCGATCAGCCGGGCGGAGGCGCGGACGGCGTCGATGGCGGCGGGCTCGGAGCGGAGGACGTCGCGCCAGAGCTCCAGCGCGCCGCGGAGGTCGCCTTGGGCCGCGGCCAGGCCGGCGGCGGCGCGGAGCCAGTCCCCCCGGCGGCAGTAGGGGCGGGCCTCCTCCACGCGCGCCGCGGCGCGGTCGAACTCCCCGGCGGCGACGTCGGCCTCGGCGGCGTACAGCAGCAGCTCGCCGTCGTTCGGCCGGCGGCGCAGGGCGTCGTCCAGCACCTCGCGGGCCTCGTCCGCCCGCGCCAGCATGTCGAGCGCCGCGTGGAGCGTCCGCGCCGGCGCCGAGGACGCCGAGCCGTCGCGGCGGACGCGCTCGCGCATCAGCGCCAGCGTCTCCTCCTCGCGATGGAACGCGCGCGCGGCCGAGAAGTAGGCCCGCGCCAGCCACTCGTCCTTGTCGGCCAGGCACGAGGCGAATCGGTGCAGCTCCAGCGCCTCCTCGCGGCGGTCGGCGTTCCAGGCCAGCCGCGCCAGCAGCGAGATCGTCGGCGCGTCGACGGGCCGCGCCCGATGCGCCCGCATCGCCAGGCGTTCGGCCTCGGCCTGCTCGCGGGCGTCGTCCAGCAGCTCCTCGGCGTACTGGCGGTGCAGGACCGGGTCGGCGTTGGGGGCGGCGCACGCCTCGCGGTAGAGGGCCAGGCGGTCGTCGCGACGGCCCAGCTCGCGCAGGGTCGAGAGCTGGAACAGCCGCAGGTTGACGTCGCCCGGGAACCGCTCGCGGAGGGCCTCCAGCGCCGCCAGGTTCGCGGGGGCGTCGGCGTCGTACAGGGCCAGGTGGCGGCGGGCCTGGAGGGTCAGGCGATGGTCGGGATGCTCGGCGCGCAGCGACTCCAACTCGGCCGCGGCGGCGTCGCGGTCGTGCTCGCGCAGGGCGACCTGGATCTTGTGCAGGCGGTCGTAGGGCGCGGCGTCGGGCAGTTCGATCCCGTCGAGCAACTCCGGGCGATCGGCCGGTACCATCGCCATGCCGCGCGGGCCGACGGAGCGGTAGCGCTCCAGGAACGGCTCGGCGAGGGCCTCCCCCTCGTGGGGGAGCGAGGGGTCGCGGATCAGCAGCGTGCCGCGGCGCGCGTCGTAGCCGATGACGGCCTGGAGGTGCGCGCTCATGGGCTCGACCGTCGTGAGCGTGAACGGGACGCCGCGGTCCAGCAGCGCGACGGCCGCGTCCCAGGTGACGGTGAACTCGCGGGGGATCCAGCCGTTCGCCGCCGCCCACGAGCGCTCGCGGTGGTCGGGGGTGCCGTCGTAACAGATGGCCTCGGCGACCTCCAGGTGGTCGGCGCCGCGGCCCCAGAACCTCGCCAGCGCGGTCAGCGTGGCCGGGGCGCACGTCAGGTGGTGCTGGCGGACGAACGGGACCGAAAGGCGGACGGCGCGGGCGTCGGCCGGGGCGGCCTCCATGCGGGCGGCGACCTCCTTGAAGAAGCCCTCGCCGGCCAGGCGCGCGTGCTCCAGCGCCGCGGCGAGATCTCCCGCGCGATACGCCACGTCGGAGCGTCGGCCGGCGAGCCAGCGCGTGGCCATGGCGTCCATCATCGGCGAGAGGGCCTCGAAGCGGTCGAGGCTCGCCGCGGCCTCGGCGGTCATCCCGGCCTCGGCCTGGAGGTTGGCGAGCTGCGCGACGATCACCCCGGAGTTCATGCGCGCGTCGGCCTCCGTCAGGTAGGCGATCGCGTCGGCCTCGCGGTCGAGCAATTGCAGCAGGTGGGCCTTGGCCTGGACGGCGGGGCGGTACCAGGGGCGCAGGGACAGGCTTTCCTCCGCGGCGGCCAGGGCCTCCGGGTAGCGGTCCATCGCCTCCAGCAGCGACGATCGCTCGACGCGCAGCCAGGCGCGGCCGGGCGCCATGCGCTCGGCCTCGTCGAGCCGCCGGGTGGCGCGGCCGAAGTCGCGCAGGCCGGCCAGCGCCAGGGCGTGGGTGGCCTCCCAGTCGGACCGGATGTCGTCGCTCGCCCCTTCCAGCGGGCCCACGCGGCCGAGGAACCGCCAGGCGGCCAGCGGGCCGCGGCGCGCGAGCATGGCGCGGGCGCGGTAGTAGGCGGCCTCCGGGTCGGTCGGGTCCTCGCGCCAGGCGCGCATCGGCAGGACCAGGCCCAGCCGGATCGCGCCGAGCTGCCAAGCCAGCCGGCCGGCCAGCGTCTTCGCCGCCGCGCCGGGCCAGCGCAACATCGGCCCCAGGCCCTTCGCGACCTCGTACGCGCCGAGGTAGTCTCCGGCCTCGTAGCACTCGCGGACCCGCGCGACGCCTTCCGCGGCCGTCGCCTCGATCGTCGTCGACATCGCCCGCCCCCCGCGTGGTCCGACCGGCCCGCGATCGCCCCGATGCGAATCTTGCCGAACCGTTTCGCCCCGTCGTTTCGATATGACTATACGACCGACACGGGACGGCGCGAGGGGGTTCCCTCCGGCGCGGCGGATTTCGCGCATGCAAGCCATCGGGGATTTCCCTTGCGGGCTCGCGACGGCCGTCCTATGCTGCGCGCGGTTCGTTCGGGAAACTTCAACGGGACGGCGCGGCCCCTCGCGGGCCGGGGGGGCGCGGATGGCGTTCGGGCGACGGATCGTGGCGGCGTGGCTGGCGCTGGGGCTCCTCGGGGTCGCCGCGCGGGGCGAGGAGGCGCCGAAGCCCCTGGCGCGATACGCGCCGACGGAGGGGCTCATCGCCTACTTCGAGTTCGACGGCCTCAAGGCCCACCGCGCCGCCTGGGAGAAGACCGCGGCGCGGAAGGCTCTCGAGGAGACCAGGCTCGGCGCGCTGCTGGAGGACCTGGCCCGCCAGGCGCTCGACGCGATCGCCGAGAATGACCCGAACTTCCGGCCGGTTCGCGACCAGGCGGCCCCGCTGCTGGCCCACGTCAGGGACCACGGCCTCCTGGTCGCGTTCGTCGGCGACCCCGCCGCCCCCTCTCCGCTGCTCGTCGTCCGTGGGGCGGGCCGTCCGGAGGTCCTTGAGGCCCTCTCGAAGGCCGGCCTCCCGGCCGGGGAGCCGGTCGACGAGCCTCGGGCGGGGCGCAAGCTCCTCGCGGACGGCCGCGAAGGCTTCCGCTGGGTCGAGGGGGAAGACCTCGTCTTCGTCGCCCGCCAGGGCTTCGACGCCGTCGTCGCGGCCCTGGACGGCAAGGCCCCGAGCGCGGTGGACCACCCGACGCGCTCGGCGCTGGCGAAGGTCGAGGGCGGCTTCAAGCCGGTCGCCGTCGGCTTCGTCGACCTGGCCGCGCTGCCGGAGATGCCCTCCGAGGCGGCGAAGCTGGGGCTCGACGGCGTGAAGCGCGTCGAGCTGCGCTGGGGATTCCAGGAGGAGGCCCTCGTCTCCGTGTTCCGGGTCGTCGCCCCCGCCCCCCGGCGAGGGCTCCTCGCGCTGCTCGATCAGCCGACGTTCGGCATCGATTCGCTCCCGCCGATCCCGGCCTCGCAAGAGATGTTCGGCGCGCTGTCGGTCGACCTGGCGAAGACCTACGGCATGATCGCCGAGATGGCGAAGGCGGACGGCCCGGAGTCGGCCCGGAACTTCGAGGAGTTCGAGGCCGCCGTCCGCGAGGGCCTCGGCCTGGATCTCCGCGCCGACCTGCTGCCGCTGCTCGGCCCGAAGGCGGCGATCTACCTGACCGACGTCGAGATGCCCGAGATCGACGAGTTCGACATCCGCATGATCGGGCTCATGACCTACGCCGGCTGGGTGGTCTCGGTGGAGGCGAAGGACGAGAAGGCCGTCGCCGGGCGGCTGGAAGGGCTGATCGCAAAGGCCAACGCGGCGATCGCCGCGCGGGCCCAGGGCCTCCCGATGCCGCCGCGATTCGTCCGCGAGAAGACGGAGGGGGTCGCCTACGTCATGGACGTCGGGCCGCTGAACCTGCCGCCGTTCCTGGCCGACATGGTCTCCCCGACGATCGCCGTCGGCGGGGGCCAGCTCGTCATCTCGCCCAACCGCGACGCCGCGCGGCTGGCCGTCGCGGCGGGGACCGACCCGGAGAAGGCGTGGAAGCCGGCCGAGAAGTTCATCCCGCTGGCGGAAGCCCTGCCGCCGAACATGGTCGCCCTGGGCGTGGACGACGTTCGCGAGACGATCCCGGCGCTGGTCGAAGGCCTGCCCGATATCGCGGAGTTCCTCAACGCCGCGATCGCCGAGCGGACCGGCCGCGACGAGGAGTTCATCGTGATCGACCCGGCCGACGTGCCGACGGCCGACCAACTCGCCCCGCTGCTCTTCCCGGCGTCGATGGCCCTCTCGGTGGACGACGAAGGGTTCCTCTACCGCCAACGCGAGTCGATCCCCAGCCTGAATTCGCCGGGGAGCGTGGGCGTGCTGATCGGGCTGCTGCTGCCGGCGGTCCAGTCCGCCCGCGAGGCCGCGCGGCGGGCGCAATGCGTCAACAACCTGAAGCAGATCGGCCTGGCGTTCCACAACTCCCACGACGTCCACGGCGCCTTCCCCGGCGACATCGTCGACGAGGACGGCAAGCCCCTGCTGAGCTGGCGGGTGGCGATCCTGCCGTACATCGAGGAACAGGAACTGTACGAGAAGTTCAAGCTCGACGAGCCGTGGGACTCCCCCCACAACAAGCCGCTGCTGGAGGAGATGCCCGGCGTCTTCCTCTGCCCCAGCCGGTCCGACGGCGAGGCGACCGAGACCCGTTACCAGGGCCTCGTCGGCCCGCGCTCCATGTTCGAGCCGGGGAAGAAGATCACGATCCGGGAGGTGCGCGACGGCACTTCGAACACCCTCATGATCGTCGAATCGGACGAGGGGACCCCCTGGACCAAGCCTGGCGGCATCCCCTTCGATCCCGGGGTCCCCGAGACGTTGGAGCGAATCGGCTCCAACCACGCCGGCGGCGTCAACGCCCTGTTCGTCGACGGCTCCGTCCGTTTCCTCCGCATATCCCTCACGCCCGAGATGTTGAATGCGATCGTCTCCCGCGACAACGGCGAGGTCGTCAACCTGGATGAAGCGAACGGCCGGTGAGAGGTCGCGCCTCGCGCTCCAAGGGCCGGGCGGGCGTCGTTGGATTGTTAGAGATAGCGCGACAACCGTGGCCCTGGGGCCTTCCGGGGACGAACGATCTTCCCCCCTGGTGGGGGAAGACAGACCGCGGAGCGGTCAGATGAGGGGGAGCTTGCCCGCCGAGCTTCGGATTTCGCGACGCCGCGCATGCCGTCGAGGGCGGAGAACCCCCCTGAATCCCGAAGGTCGTCTCGCTCGGCCCCCCCTCATCCGGCCCTTCGGGCCACCTTCACCAGGGGGGAAGGACGTTTTGATCGTGTCTCCCCGGCTCGACCCGGCGGGTCGCGCAAGGGATCCGGGAGAAAGTTCCGGGGCGATTGGCGGGGGCGGGGATCCGGGGGTATAGTGAAACGTACCATCGACTTTCCCATCCCCGCGCGAGCCCTCGGGACGGACGACCGGAACGGTCCCGCCCAGGTCGGGCGCGTCGGCGGTTTCTCATAACGGCCTCGTCTCAGGAGACGTCCGATGTCGACCGCGGGCAAGGTGCTCAGCGTTTTGGTCCTCCTGGCCACCATCGGCTGGATCGTCCTGGCGGCGGGGGTGGCCCAGCTCAACCGCAACGGCAACGCGGCGCTTGCCAGGCTCCACGCCGAGCTGGACAACGCCGAGAAGGGCCTGCTCCAGGCCCAGGTCGACCTGACGAAGCTCAAGGACGACACGTCGCGGTTCCAGGAGAACATGGACACGCAGCTCGCCGTGCTGCGGGCCAAGACCACCAGCGTCGAGGCCGCCGGCTCGCGCCTGAAGGGGATCCTGGCCGACATGCAGGGCCAGCTCTCAACCGTCGAGGCGACCGTCGCCAGCGCCCAGCACAGCCTGGAGATGCGCAAGCAGGAGCGGGACGGCGAGACCAAGCAGCTCGCCGACGCCCGCGCCGAGGTCCTCCGCCTCCGCGGCGTCGACGCCGAGATGACCGACCGGCTCGCGTCGCTCCGCGAGGAGTTCCGGAAGACCTACGAGGAGAACCTGAGCACGGTCTCCGGCTCCCGCTGACCCCCCCGGACGGCGCGCATGATCGATCCCGACGGATCGCCACGGGATGAAGGACCGGGGCCGGGGCCGACGCCGACAGCCGCCCCGGGCGGCTGGGTCGGCGTCGTCGCCAATCCCGCCTCGGGCGCCGGCGTCGGCCGCCGCCAGGCCGAGCGGCTCATGGCCGCGCTGAGGCCTCTCGGCCTCCGGGCCGAGCCCGCCTGGACCCCGGCCGACCGCGCGACGCTCGTCGCCAGGGCCGACGCCGACCCCTCCTGCCGCTGCCTGGTCGCCGTCGGCGGCGACGGCACCGTCTCGGCCCTGATCAACGAGAAGCCCCGCGCGCCGATCACCGTTTTGAGGACGGGGACCGAGAACCTGGCCGCCCGGCATTTCCAGCTCGACGCCGACCCGGCGCGGCTGGCCCGGACCATCGCCGCCGGCCGGACGGTGCCGGTCGACGTGGGGCTCGCCAACGGCCGCCGCTTCCTGCTGATGGCCGGATTTGGCTTCGACGGCGACGTCGTCACGCGCCACCACGGCCTGCGGACGGCCACGGGGGTCGTCCGGCCCACCCACCGCGCCGCCTACGTCGAGCCGATCCTGCGGTCGAGCTTCACCTACCGCTTCCCGTCGATCGCCGTGCGGGTCGAGGACGCCGGCGCCGAGGAGACGCTGATCGGCACCACGGTCTTCGCCTTCAACCTGCCTCGCTACGCCCTGAACCTGCCGTTCGCCCCCGGGGCGAGCCAGGACGACGGCCTGCTCGACCTGATCGTCTTCCGCGACCCCGGCCCGTTCCACGCGCTTTACTACCTGTGGCGGGTGGTGCTGGGGACGCACCTGAAGCTGGCGGGGGTGTACCATCGGCGGGCGCGGCGGATCTCGCTGTCGTCGCGGGGGACGGTCCCCGTCCAGATCGACGGCGACCCCTGCGGCCGGCTCCTCCCCCTCGACTCGGCCGTCGACCCGTCGCAGCCCGCCAGCCGTGACGTCTGGACGGTGGAAGTCCTCCCCCGCGCTCTCCGGGTCATGGTGGACCCGTCGTGGTCGGCCTCCCCCCGCCCGGCTCCCCTCGTCGCCCGCCGGCCGTTCGGCTAGAATCCCGGCGAGCGTGGAAGCGAGCCGCCCCCATTAATGCACGTGGATAGTCCCCCCTTCTCCCCTCGTGGGAGAAGGTGCCCCGGAGGGGCGGATGAGGGGGCGCGCCA